>NZ_JAKIHL010000042.1 GCF_021608135.1 Microaerobacter geothermalis | reverse complement strand
ATACGAAGTTCAGAAGAATACTGCATCATAACTACTGGAAACATTTACAACGATTATCCCGGGCATCCCTATACCCATTTTTATCTGGAAATTGATACCAAGCACTTGACATTTTTAGATCAGTATGACCCGGGAGGGAATTATTTTCATATCAAAGAAGTGTGCCGGATAAGGGACACTTCTTTTAAACTCAAAAAAATTACCCAGGGCGGGTGATGAAATGGAAGAGAATCAAGGGAAAATGGAAGAGAGTCAAATGAAAGAGGGTGATCAGGAGTTCATCGAATTTTTAAGCCAAGTGTCTCCTTTTGAAGCTTTAGATAAAGAAGAAATTACAAACATTCTCCTTCAGTCAAGTGTGAAAGCGTACAAAAAAAATGAAAAAATTCGTCATGATTTTTCAACTCCGCCGCAATTATATCTAGTTATCCAAGGATTATTAAAGAATTATTTGATCAGAGATGATGGTCAGGAAATGACAGTGAAGTTTTTTTATCCGGGTGAATTGGTTGGCATCATTTCTGCTCTGACAAAAGAGGATGAGGTTTTTTCCCTTGAAGCTGTTCAAGACAGCAAGGTTCTTATTATTCCGCAGTCAATATTTGAGAGGCTTCTGGGTCGAAATCCTGCTTTTGCCGAAGAGATGACACGCAATATGAGTCAAAGACTTCGACTGTTGTATAAAAGACTTCAGCAGGAAAGGTCCTTCCGTTCCATAACGGGTGAATCCTATCCTTTTGGAAAACGATTGGGAGAAATTATGGTATCACCGGTGATTCAAGGAGCAAAGGAAATCTCCCTTCCAGAATTGGCCCAATTGTTTCAAGCCCATGGTGTCAGCTCGGTATTGATCACAGAGAATCAAAGGGTGCTGGGGATTGTGACTGAAAAGGATCTGATGAAGGTTATCGCTGATCGAAAGCCCATTGATTCCCTTAGGGCGGCGGACATTATGTCTGCTCCGGTGATTACTTTAGACAGTGATGCTCTTTTCTTTGAAGCCTTAATCGTGATGATGAAGCAGAAAATCAAGCATATTCCCATTGTCGATCGGGGATATCTGGTTGGAATTGTAACGCTAAGGACCTTGCTGGATGTTAGGGGAATAGAAGTTTTATCTGTCGTAAAAGAAATAGAAGAACAGACAACCATTCAGGGCTTAGTCCGGGTAAAACCAAAAGTAAGCAGAGTACTGGAGAGCCTTCTTTCCGAGGGGGCTGGTGCCAATGAAATCTGTCATATTATCAGTGAATGCAATGATAGTATTGTTCGGCGGATATTAAAGATTACCGAAGAGGAAATGGCCCAAAAAGGATATGGATACCCGCCGGTTGATTATTGTTGGTTGGCAATGGGAAGCGAAGGTCGGAAGGAGCAAACACTAAGTACAGACCAGGACAATGCCATCATCTATGAGGATATAGATGATAAACAGCTGCTTATGGAAACCGAGAGATATTTTCAGGAGTTTTCAAACCTAGTCGTCGCAAACTTAGAGCTCTGTGGTTTTCCACGCTGTCAAGGGAATGTGATGGCAAGTAATCCTCGTTGGCGCAACACTTTAACTGGATGGAAAGATGAAATTAAACGCTGGCGTTTCAAACTTGAAGGAGATGAAATTCGGCAGTTTACTATTTTTCTTGACTGTCGGGGAGTTTATGGCAATGTAGGGCTGTATCAACAGTTGAGAGCGTATTTAACAAAACAGATTACTCACCATGAAATTTTGCATTTTCATTTGGCAAGAGACAATAATTCTTTTTCTATTCCCATTGGTCTGTTCGGCAGATTGTTGCCGACCAAAAATGAAAATAAGGAACAGATTGATTTAAAGACGGGTGGGGTTATGCATATTGTCAACTGTCTTCGTATTTTTGCTGCAAAATATGGAGTAAGTCAAGTAACTACGATGGATAGATTAAAACATTTGCACCATTTATCCATTTTTACCGGAGAGGAAACCCATCAGATAGAGTCTGCTTTCAACATCCTGATGCTCATGCGCATTCGTTTAAACATGGAACAGGTAAGAAAGGGGCTTCCTTTAAGTAATGTGATTGACATAAGTGATTTATCTAAAAATGAACTGTTACAGTTAAAAGAAGCGCTGTCAACAGCTAAATGGGTCAAACAAATGACATCACGCCGCTTTCATGTGATCGGCGGTTAAAAAACGGGAAAGGAAGGTTTTTCTGTGAACAACCGTGATTTTCAGAGGATTTTTTATTCATCTACTTTTCAAAGATTAGTGAAGCAAAAGAAAAAATTTGTCATCCCAGCTGTCCTCTTTTTCTTCAGCTTTTATTTAATGTTGCCACTCTCGATTTCCCTTTTTGCCGAGATCATGAATAGGCGTTTTTACCATTTGCTTACTTGGGGATGGGGTTATGCATTTGCCCAATTTATGATGGTTTGGGTATTAGGAATTATTTATTTTTATAAAGCCAGAATTTTTGATCGAATAAGGGATGAAATAGAGAACGAGAGGAATTAACCATGAATTTGACCTATTTTATTTTCTTCTTGTTTATTCTTGCCGGTACGTTAATTATTACCTATTGGGCTGCTAAAAGAGGGACCACAACCCACCAATTTTATTCAGTGTCCGCAAGCCTTACCGGTTTTCAGAATGGTTTGGCGATTGCCGGGGATTACATGAGCGCAGCTTCTTTTTTGGGAATTACAGGGGCGATTGCCTTGAAGGGTTTTGATGGATTTTTTTACTCCATTGGCTTTCTCGTATCTTATCTGGTGCTTTTATTGGTCATTGCCGAACCAATCCGTCACTTGGGATCCTTTACCCTTGGTGATGTCATCTTTGCCCGCTTTCCCATTCAGAAGATGCGTCTCATTACATCATTAAGCACCATTATTATTTCAATATTGTACATCATACCCCAATTAGTAGCAGCTGGTCTCTTAATTCAATTGTTATTGGGAATTGAATACGGGACAGCAGTATTTATTATCGGCAGTTTAATGACCATTTATGTGGTCTTTGGCGGGATGATTGCCACTTCATGGGTACAAATTGTAAAAACTGTTTTGCTTATGTCCGGGACGTTTCTTATTTCTCTGATTGTCTTGTCCCGCTTTGATTGGAATTTCTTCAGTCTAATGGAATATGTAAGCAAGGGAACCCCTTTTGGAGAACAATTTTTCTATCCCGGTAATCTGTTCCTTAATCCGATGGAAACTCTTTCGCTAAATCTTACGTTAATTTTGGGTACCGCTGGACTTCCCCATATCTTGATTCGTTTTTTTACGGTAAAAGATGCCCTTGCCGTTCGTAAATCTGTCATCACGGCGACCTGGATTATCGGTTTATTTTATTTAATGACACTAATTTTAGGTTTTGGTGCTGTAGCCTTTGTTGGCTGGGAGGTACTTGTGTCGATTGACCCCACAGGAAATCTGGCTGCCCCACTATTAGCTGCTGTCTTGGGAGGAGATTTTCTGATGGCCTTTATTTCTGCTATTGCTTTTGCAACGATTTTGGCCGTTGTCACAGGATTGGTTATTTCTGCCACATCATCCTTTGCCCATGATATTTACAATCACTACTTATGTAGAGGGGAAGCTAGTGAACAGAAGCAATTGCGAGTGGCTAAATTAACCGCCACATTCATCGGTTTATTCTCGATTCTCCTTTCTATGGGATTAAAAAATATCAATGTCACATTTCTTGTTTCGCTCACTTTTGTGGTAGCCGCATCCACTCACTTACCGCTTCTTTTGTTTACCCTGTATTGGAGGCGTTTTAATTCGACGGGGGCGATAACAGGTATCGTTACGGGACTGGCGGCTGCAGTGATTTTAGTACTCTTAGGTCCTTATATCTTGATGATTATTCCCTTATATAACCCAGGCATTATTGCCATTCCACTTGGATTTTTGGGGGCTGTTTTGGGAACGGTATTTTCCAAACAGGCCATTGATGAGGAAACTTTCATCAAGATCCTTGTTCAATCGCAAACAGGGTTAAAGTAAAGAGGGTGTGAACATGGAGGCACTTACAGTTACCTTATTTGAACGGATTGGATTATGGCTGGTTTTTGCTTTTATGATGACTCGAATTCCTTCCTTTCGTTATTTATTGGATCGTGAACTTGATTTAAAGACAATTCTTTTGCACTCGATGATCTTTGGGATTTTTGGTATTGCTGGGGCACAAGCAGGGATTACTATCGCAGACGGAGAGATAATTTCCAAGTTATTGATTTTTCGACTTGAAGAAGGAGAAACGCTTGTTGGATCAACCTTAGTAGCTGTTGTGATCGCTGGTTTGATGGGAGGACCTTTAGTAGGGTTAGGGTCTGGGTTTATTGTCGCCGGGTATTTATATTTTTTAGGCGGGGAAGGGGTAATTGCCAATACTTTGGTTCATCCTTTATCTGGTTTGTTCGCCGGTTTTACGGCCCGTTTCTTTTCACAGGAACGGGTGATTGCTCCGGCAAAGGCTTTATTTATTGGGATGTTTACCCCTATTTTGCACATGGCCTTGATACTCATTTTTACGTCAAATCCTGATGATACGATTCAATTAGTGAATACGATCGGTCTACCGCTGGTGATTACCAATAGCGTAGCGATTGCTATCTTTACGGCTATGATTCAAGTGGCGCTAAATGAAAAAGAACAGGAAGCGGCCCTGGAAACCAAACGAGCGTTAAAAATTGCTGAAGAAGCTCTTCCTCACTTAAGGCAAGGGTATAATTTTCAAACGGCAATGAAAATAGCCCAGTTATTGCGCAATGAGCTAAAAATTGCTGCCGTTTCCCTGACAAATAAAAAAGAAGTTCTTGCCCATATCGGACTGGGAGCCGATCATCACCAACAGGGGGAACCCCTTAAAACCTTTCTTTCTGATAAAGCGTTAGAGACGGGAGAAATTCAAATTGCCTATGATCGTGAACAAATCCATTGTCAGTATCTCGAATGCCAATTACAGGCGGCGATTATTGTCCCTATTCGCCAGTCTGGAGAGGTAGCAGGGTTGATCAAGCTATATTTTAGACGCTCTCAACAAATACGTGCTGTAGAAATTGCTCTGGCCCAGGGATTGGGAAAATTGATTTCCAATCAATTAGATGTCGTGGCCGCTGAAAAAATGAAGGCGTTAATTCAAGAGGCAGAACTGCGTAACTTACAAGCACAAATTAATCCGCATTTTCTCTTTAACACACTACATTCCATCGCTACGTTGATACGTGTCAATCCAACTCTGGCACGCCATCTTATTGTACAATTGGGTTTCTTTATGAGAAGTAATTTGAAACTGACTTCTACTTCATTCATTCGCCTGGAACAAGAACTGAAACAGCTACATGCTTATTTGGAAATTATGAAAGTGCGGTTTTCAGATAAATTGAAAGTAAATTATCTTATTGCAGACGGACTGGAGGAAGTGCTTATTCCCCCTTTTACACTGCAACCTTTAGTAGAGAATAGTATTCAGCATGGATTAAGGGATATGGAATGTGGTGGGGAAATTCAGATTCACCTGAAACGTATGGAGAATGTAGTGCAAATTGAGATATGTGATAATGGAACTGGAATCCCTGAACACTTGCTGAAGCAATTAGGAAAACATCCACTAGACAGCAAAAAAGGGAGCGGAATTGGGCTTTATAATGTGAACCAGCGTTTAACCAGCTTATTAGGAGAAAAGGCTTCTCTTCATTTCAGGAATGTCCCATCAGGGGGATGCTCTGTTTCTTTTCAAATTCCCGTTTCTTTCGAAAGAGAGGAGGAAGAAATTGCATGAAAATCAAGGCGATGATTGCTGAAGATGAACGCTTAGTCCGGGAGGAATTAGCCTATCTTATTCAGCATGAAGAAGATTTTATTCTTTGCCCGAGCGCGGAAAACGGACAACAATTATTGGAATTAAATGATAAATACCAACCGGACGTTATATTCCTCGATATTCATATGCCGGGCCTGTCAGGCATCAAAGTAGCTGAAAAAATAAAAGCGGACAACCCCAATGCCCCCCTGATTGTCTTTACCACCGCTTACGATGAATACGCATTGCAGGCTTTTGATTTGGAAGCCGTTGATTATCTGTTGAAGCCCTATGACACCGGTCGATTTAAAGAAGCCATTAACCGCATAAGAAAAAAATTTGCGCTTGAAGCTAAACCATTTTCAGTCCCAGATGCCAAGCGGTCTCAACCTTCTAAATTGTTGATTGAAGATGGAGAGAAAGTGGTTGTCGTTAACCCCCATTCGATCTATTATGTGGTCCGAGCCGAGAGGTACCTAGAAATTCACACGGATCAAGAAATCATGCAAACAAAAATGACGCTGCAGGAACTGGAAGAAAAATTAAGGGACTTGCCGTTTTTTCGCTCCCATCGCAGCTATTTGGTCAATATTGAATATATCCAGGAAATTGTTCCCTGGTTTAATGGAGCGTATAATCTGATTCTTAAAAATAAAGAAAAGACAAAAATTCCGGTAAGCCGCTCTTCGGCCAAACATCTATTCGAAATTTTTCAACGTTAATCATTCTTCGTAGCCATTTATACCGAATTATCTACAGTTCAGGCACAATTATTTGCAATTCGCGCAACTTTTTATCATTTTTATAATTTTCTTATTATAATAAAATTTAGAAAAATGAAAGGGGTGATAAGAACAGCAACTTTGAAATTCTTTGCAAGCGGTTTATTTTTTGTCACAGAAATTTCAAATTTTTCATCGCTGTAACGCTTCGAAATTATTAACGGAGGTGTAATCATGTCGGCTAATCATGAACAGCAGAAGCAAGAGTATTGGAAAAAGAATATCGCTCTTATTCGCAATCTTTTGATTATTTGGGCGGTGGTGTCATATCTTGCAGCCATCATTCTGGCGAAACCGTTCTCCGATATTCAGTTTTTTGGAGTTCCGCTTTCATTCTGGTTTGCTCAGCAAGGTTCAATCTTGGTATTTGTTGTTCTGATCTTTTATTATGCCAAACGGATGGACCGCCTTGACCAAATGATTACCGGGAAAGCAGAAGTATCAAGCACTAAACCAGGGAAGGGGGTCTCATCATGAGTGTCGAAGCTTTAACACTTATTTTAGTGATTCTGACATTTGGCATTTATATTTATATTGGTTGGTGGGCAAAAGCTAGAGATACTGCCAGCTTCTATGTTGCAGGCAAAGAAATTCCTGCCGTTGCAAACGGTGCGGCAATTGCTGCTGACTGGATGTCTGCCGCTTCCTTTATCTCGATGGCCGGACTTATCGCATTTATGGGGTATGATGGCACAGTATATCTGATGGGTTGGACTGGCGGATATGTATTGCTTGCCCTTCTGCTTGCGCCATATCTTCGTAAATTTGGCCGCTATACCGTTCCAGATTTTATCGGAGACCGATATTATTCTAACAGTGCCCGTGCCGTGGCAGCGATAGCAACGATATTTATCTCTTTGACTTATGTTGCTGGTCAGATGCGCGGCGTTGGAATCGTTTTCAGTCGCTATTTACAGGTGGATATCGCTGTCGGAGTTATCATCGGAATGGCAATAGTTGCTTTCTTTGCCGTACTTGGTGGAATGAAAGGGATCACCTGGACTCAAGTTGTACAGTACTTTGTATTAATCCTAGCTTATCTTATTCCGGCGATCGCTATCGCATTCCAGCTTACCGGCAATCCAATTCCGCAATTGGCTCTTACGTTCAGCGATATCGCCCAACGTTTAAGCCAACTGCAGGTCGATTTGGGTCTAAAGGAATATATTGCACCGTTCCAGAGTTTGTCGGCTGTTAACGTATTTGCTGTAACACTGGCCCTTATGGTAGGTACTGCTGGACTGCCCCACGTGATTGTTCGCTTCTATACCGTTAAAAACGTACGATCGGCTCGCTGGTCCGCCGGTTGGGCATTGGTTTTCATCGCATTGCTATACACTACCGCACCAGCTATTGGGGTTTTTGCAAAATATAACTTAATAGAAAGCTTAAATGCGAAACCAATCGAAGAGGCACGGCAAATCGAATGGGTATCCAAATGGGAATCCACCGGTTTGCTAAAACTTGAGGATAAAAATGGTGATGGAAATCTTTCTTTCACCGGGGATAAAAACACGAATGAAGTTACCATTGACCGTGATATTATCGTTCTTGCAACTCCTGAGGTTGCTAAGCTGGCTCCATTCATTATCGCCCTCGTGGCAGCAGGGGGTCTGGCGGCAGCCCTATCAACGGCATCCGGTTTATTGCTGGCAATGTCCAGTGCCGTTTCACACGATCTATACTATCGAGTATTTCGACCTAATGCTTCAGAAGCGCAGCGGCTAAAGGTTGGACGCCTGATGATTTTCCTTGCCGTGTTGCTAGCTGGATATTTCGGGATCAAACCGCCAGGATTTGTGGGTGAGGTGGTCGCGTTTGCCTTCGGTCTGGCGGCAGCAAGCTTGTTCCCCGCTATCCTGTTGGGTATCTTTGACAAGAGGATGAACCGTGAAGGTGCCATATCCGGTATCCTTACCGGACTCTTGTTCACCGGAATTATGATTCTGCTCATGCGTTCTCCGCAAATCTTCGGCACATCGGCACCGGTTATCAAAGATTTCTTGGGAATTAGTGCCCAGGGTATTGGAGTCGTCGGAATGTTGCTTAACTTCATCGTATCCTTCGTTGTATCCCGTGCAACGGAAGCACCACCCCAGGAAATTCAGGATATGGTAGAGGATATTCGCACACCGGAAATATTTGATACGGTGGATTCCAATACAGGAGGCGTAAGACATTCTCACTAAGAAAAATAGGATTACATGAATGGATAGGAATGGTTATATATAGACGGAACTATAAATTCACATCGGATAATGTATGCTCTTGAAAATTTAAATCGGGGAGGATCAGCCCTTCCCGATCACCTTCTTTTCATAGATAGGAGGCCAATAAGATGACATGGACGATCATACTTGGGATTCTTGCCATAGGGATTTATATGTTTACACCGATGCTGGATCTTAGAGTAGTTCGAAAAGCTGTTGGAATCATTTTTTTCCTTGAACTTTTTTATATCATTGGCTATTACCTAATGGGTTGGCCTTTCCCTACCCCTCTTGTCATCATGCAAATATTTATCGTCGTTGGTTTGGGTGTAGCGCTAGGCGTTGTTTTTTCACGGGCCTGGCCATTATCCCCTCGACCGGGATTTGAGCGGGTGATGCGAACTCTTCTTCTTGTGATCCCCTCATTAGGATTGGGGATTGGACTTCAACTTCTCTTGCAGGGAAATGAAGCAACGCAAGCGATCTATCTGATGTTTGCCCTTTCTGCCTGGCTAGGTTCAGGACATTTTGTGAGAAAAGAAGAAACGGGCCCCAAAAAACCCAAGGCTAAACCAAAAGCATCATCCTCTACCGCATAAGATTATCTTTTTCATCTATCGTTTTATATAAAAAGGAGGGCAATACCCTCCTTTTTTTGTAATTTAATTTATCTTAACAGGGTCTTTTAGCCCCTTTTTAATCTAACCCGTCAGAGAGGAGCGGGACGTCGTCTCGGCGCAAGTGATTCTTACGTGTGCCTTGAAAATGGTTGCTTGATGCCATAAAGAACCCGTAGGGAGGGTTTGCATTCGATTTGATGATCAGGATGGAAACCGTTGCATATGAAAGATTTCATCGGTCAAGTCCCGCAAAGTTTTGATCCTGTTTTGCTGCAGCTTCTGAATGAGTTTAATGAATAATTGAGCAGTCATGATGGCATCTGCAAGTGCAGTATGTCTATTTTTATTAGGGATATGATAAAAATCTAACAGTTCATCCAACGTATAATTTCCCATGGTTGGATGAACCATCGAGGCTAAACTGAGGGTATCAATGACAGGATTGGATATTTTCCTTCTGCACGTTTTTCTTAGTTTAAAGTTAAGAAACTGTATGTCAAAATGAATACAATGACCAACCAAAGGGACATTGCGAATAAAAATAAGGAATTCTTTCACGGCTTCTAAAAGGATTGGGGCGTGGCGGACTTTGTCTACATTAATCCCGGTAATGGCGGTCACTGCCTCAGGAATTTCCTTTCTGGGATTCACATAGGAGTGAAAGGTCTGGTCATATCGAATTTCTCCGTTGATGATTTTAACGGCTCCCATTTCAATAACTTCATCCCCGGCATGGGGATGAAATCCGGTCGTTTCGGTGTCAAAAACGACAAAGGTCATTTTATTCAATGGGGTATCGGGGGATATCCCATGACATGTATCAATCAGGTGGACGATCTGATGCAACAGTTGCTGATCAATTTCTCCTCTTATGTCCCTATCCCTTTTCCCCAGGATATGCTTTAGATACTTTCTCCATGGAAAAGAGTTCATCATGATCCACCTTCGATTTCTTTCAGAAAATATCGTTTAACCACATGCTGAAACCATTTGGTGGTGGAAAGAGATTCCTTGAGCCGGATCCGTTCTTCATTGCTGAGATGATCCGGATTGATAAAATGGCTGACGCCAATCCCTTGTTCCACCCTCCAAGCATTTTGCTTTAAACGAAGTACGATAAACCAGTGCAAGGCCCTTTCAATTTCCTCTACTTCATCTATTGAGAATTCTCCTATCCCGTGCAGTTGAGCTAAACGATCCCAAGATGAAACAACGGATAATCCATGCCAAAGGGAAAAGGCACGAAGTCCATTGATGAGGTGAATCAACCCGCCATCCTTTATATTCACTTCATAAGCATGCTCTCCAGATTTTTCTGTAATAATTCTGCCAAAAATTCCTAGGGGAACCCCCGTGGTTGAATCATTCATAACCATTCGCTTGATAAGAGCGGTTTTTTTTGGTACTGTCTCCATCATATATTTCCGAAGATTCTGGGCTAATTTAAAATCTCCGTAGATCGGCCGGAAATCAGTAATAAGGGAGAAATGCCGGATTTCAGCTGGGGATGAATCTATTTTCCATTGATCGATTTCTTCCTTCCAATCTGAAATGGAACGCCTCCATTGCGGATAATTGGCACTAGCATTTCCTTTAGGCCTGGGAATCCCAATTTTGATTAAAGTGTCAACCACCTTTTCTGTTAATCTGGAAAAATAACACTCAATCATCAATTGATCTGTAGAAGGATAATCCTGATAAATTATGGCATGATTTTGGTCAAAGGGAACGGTTTGCTCTTTTCTCCCGTCACTTCCCATGGCTACCCAACAATAATGAACGGGGGGAGAACCATAACCTTCTTGTTCCATTTCCCTTTCCTTTAAAAAGAGCACCCGCTGTGTCAAGCGGTCATAAAATTCTGTGGCAATCGAGCAAATTTCCTTTGCATCGGCATGCTGGGCGGATAAGGTAAACAACAATTGTTGAATTTGCTTTCTTATTTTTTTCAGATCCACAAGATCCTGTTTTTTTTCCAAATCATACAATACATGCAAAAAATCGCTTCCCCGGGCTTGGAGGAAATTTCTCATGGTCAAGATTCCCGTCAGTTTATTTCTCTCTGTCACCACAATATGTTTACTATGGTTTTTGATCATGGCATAAAGGCCATCATAATAACTGTTTTCTGGATGCAGAATCACCATTTTTGAGGACATGACATCTGATGCTTTTAAGTAAATTTCCTCTCTTGACAAGGAACGAATTAGATCCTTCTCTGTAACGATTCCGATGGGAGTTTCAAATTGATCTACAATGACCAATGAACTAACCTGGAAAGTATCCATTTTTTTAGCCAATTCAGTTAGAGAAAGATCAAGGGTTGCCGTTTGCACCGGGTTGGACATCATATCCCCGATTTTTTTTCGAAAGGGGTAAGGATCGATCGATGGAATCTGATGAATATTTTCTTTTTTCAGCTCATAATAGAGGGATCTTAGCCGCTTACTCACGTCTTTAGCCATCCATTCGGCAAACAGGGGATTGTGATGGAGAAGTGCTCCAAATTCGTCCTTAGGTATGACCAGACAAGTACATTCGGTTACGGTTTTTACAGAAAAACCTGGGTCTTCGTTGGTTATGGCTGAAATGACACCCATTAATTGTCCGGGGTGATGAAACTTGATGGTTGCTTCTTCACCGTCACGATGCAGCACACAATTTTTTGCCATCCCTTCAAGAAGCAAAAAAATGGGGGTATTTCTTTCTCCCGATTGTATTAAATAATCATTTTTCGGATACGCCATCACCTTGGAATTTCTAAAAAGCTTATCTAATACTGGTTGATCCAACAAAGTAAAAGGGGGCATTTGTTGAACTAGCTTTTTATAATCCATAAAACGAACACTCCTAAGATCCATACTCTTTCACCATAACTTCATCATAATATAGTTGGAGCAAACACACCATATAATTTTTGAATTTTTAAACAAAAAAATCATTCAAAATTGCATGAATATGTTATAATGATAAAAGAAAATTTATAAGATAAATAAAATGGGAGGGGACATTCTGTGAAAACAACGGAAATCATTGAAGTTATTCCGGGTAAATTTAATCTTGCAAACTACGATGAAACCTACAAGACATTCAAATGGGAGGATGTGGAGAAGGAATTTTCATGGTATGAAACTGGCAAAGTAAATATGGCCTATGAAGCCATAGACAGACATGCCGAAGGTTTTCGTAAAAACAAAGTCGCTCTGTATTACAGTGATGCAACCAGAGACGAAAAATATACATTTATGGAATTAAAACGCTTAACTAACCGATTTGGGAACGTTTTGCGCAAATATGGAATCCAAAAGGGGGACAGGGTGTTTATTTTTATGCCCCGTTCACCTGAGTTATATGTCAGCCTGTTGGGATCATTAAAAATTGGTGCGATTGTGGGTCCCCTCTTTGAGGCCTTTATGGAGGCGGCTGTCAAGGACCGTTTGCAGGACAGTGAAGCAGTAGCCATAGTTACGACTCCGCAACTTCTTCCCAGGGTTCCCCTTCAGGAATTGACTGCGTTAAAGCATGTGATTTTGGTGGGAGAAAAAATTGATGAAGGCTATATTGATTATTATGCTGAAATGAAGGAAGCTTCAGAGGATTTGGAAATAGAATGGGTAGATAGGGAAGATGGAATGATTCTTCACTATACCTCCGGGTCTACCGGTAAGCCTAAAGGAGTTTTTCATGTCCATAATGCAATGATTCAGCATTACCAGACCGCCAAATGGGTCCTTGATCTGCAGGAGGATGATGTGTATTGGTGTACGGCAGACCCCGGTTGGGTAACAGGGACCTCCTACGGGATCTTTGGACCTTGGCTAAACGGAGCTTCCAATGTCATCCGCGGAGGACGATTTAGTCCTGATGATTGGTATGCCACTATTGAGAAATATAAAGTGACCGTTTGGTACAGCGCCCCTACAGCATTCCGGATGTTGATGGGAGCAGGGGTAGATGTAATCAAAAAATATGATCTGTCCTCACTCCGTCATATACTAAGCGTGGGAGAACCCCTTAACCCTGAAGTGGTACGCTGGGGAATGGAAGTGTTTAACAAGCGGATTCATGACAACTGGTGGATGACGGAAACTGGGGGACAACTGATCAGTAACTATCCATGTATGCCCATCAAGCCTGGCTCTATGGGGAAACCTTTCCCGGGAATTAAGGCGGCGATTATTGATAATGAAGGAAACGAACTGCCACCATATCGCATGGGAAATCTGGCCATTCGGACGGGTTGGCCTTCCATGATGAGAAAGATATGGAAGAATGAACCCAAGTATAAGGAATACTTCAGCATTCCTGGCTGGTATGTCTCCGGTGATTCCGCTTATATGGATGAAGATGGATATTTCTGGTTCCAGGGACGGGTGGATGATGTCATCATGACTGCTGGCGAGCGGGTAGGTCCCTTTGAAGTAGAAAGCAAACTGGTGGAACATCCTGCTGTGGCTGAAGCCGGTGTTATCGGAAAGCCTGACGCCGTCAGAGGGGAAATCATCAAAGCTTTTATTGCGCTAAGACAAGGATATGAGCCATCAGAGGAATTAAAAGCCGATATTGCCAAATTTGTGAAGGAAGGATTAGCGGCCCACGCAGCGCCACGGGAAATCGAGTTTAAGGATAAACTTCCAAAGACACGAAGCGGAAAAATTATGCGCCGGGTGCTGAAGGCTTGGGAATTGGGTCTGCCTACCGGTGATCTTTCCACGATGGAAGATTAATTTAATTGAACTGATCCAGTGGCTAGGTCCACTTTTCAACCAAATATAGGTGTGGTGAAATAATAAGCTTATCCGTCCCTTTACAGGGAAGGGTAAGCTTTTTCCTTCCTGACAAAACATAGGCTTGCTATTTATACTCTCCCTTGGATATTCATCTTTCGGCTAGCGGCTGGCTTAGATTTAGCAATAAAAGTAATGGGCAGAATTCCAAACATTGAATAATTTAACCCAGATTCAAAAGAAATATCGGCTTAGATGTAATGGTAAATACAACGAACAAAGTAAGAATAAGCATTTGAAAAATGATAAAAAATAGGGAGTAGGTTTGGGAAATCGGGGGTAAGTTTATGACAAAATTTATCGTTGAAGTGATTATTCTGTTTCTGTTTTCTGTATTGCTGATTCGCCTAATGGGAAAATCTTCTCTGGCCCAGGTGACTCCACATGATCTGATGGCGATCATTTTAGTGGTGACCATGGCTACCCAGCCTATTCTCCATCAATCTCTTTCCAGGACATTGATCGGGATGTCGGTCGTTGCTTTGCTTCATATCTTGTTTTCCCGCTTCACCCTGTATAAATGGATGAATCGATTGTTTATAGGGGAACCTACGTTATTAATCAAGCATGGAAAAATTATTAGGGAAAATATGAAAAAAAGCCGTTATTCATTGGTAGAACTGTTAGCCAGTTTAAGGACTGCCGGCTATCCTAATATTCACGATATAGAATATGCCATTTTGGAACCTATCGGAAGAATTAGTGTGATTGCCAAGGCAGATAAAAACCCCATCACTCCTAAAGATTTAAAATTAAATGTTTCATATCAGGGCCTTCCTATGGCTATCATCATCGAAGGCAAGGTGCAAGAGAAAAATCTGCGGCTGATTGGAAAGGATAGGGAATGGCTTTACTCAGAAATAAAAGCACAAGGATACCAGGATGTCAAAGATATATTTTTTGCTAGTCTCACGGATAAAGATGTACATTTGTATATTGATAACGGAAATGGAATGACCGGTGAAAAATGAATTTTTTTTACCATTGCCCTCTCCATTTTCCGATGATCAATAATAGGATCGGTAGAAAAAGACCATAGGTTAAAGAATAGGGGGTCCATATTTTTGATACGAACGTTTGAAAATAGATGATGTTTGGACTTGCTACCAGGGAGAGCATCACTAATATCATGCCAGAAGGCAAAATCAGCGGACGGTAAACTTTTAACTTCAGCACTTGACTAAGGCCAAGAACGGAAGCATAAAAGCAGATGGTCAGTTTAAAGTAGATCGTGATAAACCACAGAGCCGCCATTATTGCTTCTACCCGTTGCAGAAAATCGCCGATATTAATTTTTTTTGCTAGAGCATAGCTGGGATAATAGTGTCTGGCTGTAATGTCTACTCCAAGAACAAGAATGCTCATCATGACAACTGTAACGATGACAACGGCCCCAAGTGAGGTTCCAATGAGAAAAGCTTTCCCTGCTTTTTTTATGTTATCTACGTATGGAAAGATCATAAGAAAAACCACCAGCTCCAAAAAAGGAAGACCAAGAAAAGGGAAAGCAGCTTTCAGTATCGGCTTAAACCCGCCCTCCAAGACAGGTTGTATCTTTAGAAACTCTAATTGCGGGGAAACAAAAAAGGTGAGAAGCAAAAAAAGTCCGATCACCCATGGAAATAAAATTTCTGCGGATCGGGTTATTGTTTCTAATCCCAATCTTGCACCCATCATCACAATCATTGCAAAAATGATCTGAATCGCCTGAATGGGTGTCTCAGGCATAATCTGAGTGGTCAAGAAATCTCCGATTTCCCTTAGTAAAAGGGAGGCGAGGATAAAGAAATAGCTGATAAAGAGAAGAGAAACGGTTTTTCCCAGCCACTTACCTAAAATCATCTCATTATACTCAATAAGAGTCAGTTCTGGGTAAATAGTTCCCAGTTTTATGTATAACCACACGAATAACAAGCCGATCCCTAATCCGATGATGGCGGCTATCCATGCATCCTGTTTTGCTTGTTCCGCAAGGCCGCTTGGAGCAACCAAAATGGAACTGCCAATCGTGAAAATAAGGGTTAGGATCTTAAATTGGCTCACTCCGATTTTGCCGTTTTCCAGCATGATGTGTTTCTCCTTTACATTAATAACCTTCTATAACAAACCAAAAATCAAATCACTTAAGGGCTTATAGATTATCGTAATCCAGTCCAAAGGGTTGGGGAGGTTTATTTGCAATCCTTCAACAATACTGAGACCTGTCCCTATAAAAAGAAGAATAGAAAATACCCACAGTTCTTTTTTTAGGTTTTTTTTCAATAGAGAAGGAACTTCAATAAGAGCAATGATCCCGGCGATGAATAAGATCCCCAATACGACCCACATGATTGCTCCACCCTTCATTTATTTTTTAAAAAACGGATTGTTGATAGTTCCTGTCCGTCTAAGTTTGACATCCACCTTAAACTCCACTTTTATATCGGCAAACTCTTTGTCCCAATTCTTCTTTAAATCTTTCCAAGCCTTAGGATTGCTCCGGTGAATGGCTTCTCCAAAACCGAAGATATCCGCCTTTAATGTTTTTTGTGCTTTGCGAAGGGCCTTTTCCATATTTTCTTTAATGACTTGCTCTGTTTTTATTTCCTGATCATAAAGGGTTTTCGTCTTGGTTAAATCAAGGGGGCATTCCACTTCTCCAATATTTCCTTCTGCCCAATAATCAATGGTTATTTTAGGTCTACCATTTTCCACTCTTCCTTTGATGGTTGCCTTAGTTCGAATAATCTCAATGGCTGTTTTTCCCTTTGGACAAGGTACATTTACGATTGTGCTTTTTACCTTTCCCTGGATTTGATTGTATCCAATACTTTCATCTTCATTCAGCCAACCCACCAACTTTCCTTTTTTAAACGCGGCAATTCCAGAATATTTGATATAGCCAAGGGAATCAATTCTTTCTACATTTTCTCTTGTCTGAGCTTCCTTTTCATCTCCCTTAACCATCACCCCTGTTAATACTGCTTCTCTGCCATCGCTGGTCAAAGCGGAAATCAATTCATCGAGGGTTACATTGAGTGTTCCCGCCCAACTTTTTTGGGACATTTTAAGGGAGGAGAACATTTTGTTTCCCGGAATTACTTCTATTGGAGTAAGAACATCAATCACATCGTCAGGGGTGGTTCCATTGGTTACCACGATGTAAAAATCAGTACGAAATTCATGGTCCCTGGATATCATATCCAGGGATTTTTCGATACCGTCCTTTGCTAAGTGTTCTCCAATCACCACCATCCGTAACTGAGAAAAATAAATCTTCCGGGGAACTTCGGTTGTTAATTTGCGAAACGCTTCAAATAGGGTGTCTGCTTTGGCATGATAGGTAGTCACAGGAGTACGGGTGCCAGGAGCTCCTCCGCCTTTTTGGGCAATTTGTCCGGCATTAATAATGGAAACAGAAACATGATATTTGCCATCCGATTTTTCCAATCCCAGAATAGAGGCAATCGCCAATTCATCCAATTCCCGGCGGTTCCAGCAGCCGCCAAGGGAAACCATCATCACAACGATGACCAAGATTGTCAGAGTTTTTTGAATCAGGGTTTTTCGTTTATTGGGAATGGGTCGGTCCATATATCCTAACTCCTTTGATCGAAGGTTAAACCTAATTGTTTTTTTGTCTTTGCCTTGGTTCCGGTTTTTGCGTGGGAGGCATATCCTCACGGATGATATTTTTCTGGTTGATTAAACGGGGACGGGAAAACATACCCCAGATAGGCAGGCGGAACATGGCATCTTTATTATCAGCAAGAATAAAGGGAGCAAATGGAGTCATATAAGGAACCCCAAAGGATCTTAAGCTGGACAAATGAAGAACCAATGCAATGAGTCCCACGGTAATACCGAATAAGCCAAAGGAAGCAGAAAGGCCCATTAACAAAAAGCGAAGAATTCTTATGGATATAGCCATATTAAACGAAGGAAACACAAAGCTGGCGATGGCGGTAATGGAGACGATAATAACCATTGCTGCCGATACAATTCCGGCCTCTACGGCTGCTGTCCCAATGACCAATGCTCCCACAATGGACACCGCCTGTCCCACGGCCCTTGGCATCCTGACTCCCGCTTCTCTTAGAATCTCGAATGATACCTCCATCAATAGGGCTTCGATAAAGGCAGGAAAGGGAACCCCTTCCCGTTGGGCTGCCAAGCTGATTAGCAGGGTTGTAGGCAGCATTTCCTGATGAAAGGTGGTAATGGCAATATAAAGGGAAGGGGCAGTAAGGGCAATGAAAAAGGCAACAAAACGGAGAAATCGAAGCAAAGTTCCAATATCCGCCCTTTGGTAGTAGTCCTCGGCTGCTTGATAAAACTGCATAAATACAGCAGGTACCAGAAGAACAAATGGGGTTCCATCGACTAGAATTGCTACACGCCCTTCTAAAAGACCAGCTGCAATCACGTCAGGGCGTTCGGAATGAAATATCGTAGGAAAGGGAGTATAGGTCTCATCCTGAATTAGTTCTTCAATATAGCCGCTTTCCAGAATTCCGTCTATTTCAATTCGATCCAATCTTCTATGGACCTCTTCCACGACTTTGTCATTCACTATTCCTTTAATATACATAATCCCTACAGAGGTTTTCGTTACCCTTCCAATTTCCTTTGTTTCCAACCAAAGATTAGGATCTTTAATCCTTCGCCGGATAAGGGAGGTATTGGTTCCCAACGTTTCAGAAAAGCCATCTCTCGGCCCTCTAACTACAGTGGTAGAGGAAGGCTCCGTAACTCCCCGATCCTCCCAACCCTTTGTTCCGGCTGAAAACCCTTGGGAAAAACCATCGACCAATATCACAGTATTTCCGGATAAAATTTCGTTAAATAAGGTATTAAAGTCGTTTATCTCTTTTACATCACCAATCGTTATGGCAATTTCTTTAAGATTACTTAAAAAATGTTGTGATATTTTCATATTCGGATGGCTTTCCTTCACGTTGATCATTAAGGATTCCATGATAAAGTCTTGGATACTTTTTTTGTCCGCCAACCCATCGGTATAAATGAGTCCAGCCATTATTTTTCCTGATTTGCCAATCTGGATCTCCCTCGTGATGATATCGCTACTGTTTCCCAGCCTTCTCTTAACCTCATCAAAATTTTCCTTGAGACTTGATTTCAGGGGCTGTTTTGGGTGAGCAGGCCGATTTCTTTTTATAAATCCCATCTTTTATCCCTTCTAACTTTTCACTTCTTCCCTCTAAACCAAATGATTTGAATGATTTTGCTTATTTGTAACATGTACCTCACTAGGGTAAATTATACGAATGATCGAACCTCTTACGACTAAAGAAATGAGTATTTAAAATGGATTTCATAAAAACAGAGAATTTCAAATGAACTTGAAATCCACCCCATAACGTGATAATTCTTATAGAGTAATAAAATAAATTTTTAGATCTACTTCTACAGGATCCTAATGATTAAGATTTGGAGGAATTTGCTTGGATATCAGTGCAGCCCTTTGGGCTATGGCCCATCAACTGGTCGTTCAAAAGGATTATTCACTTTTACATGTGGAAGGAAATGAAACATTCCAAGGCAATGAGGAGTCAGTCCCGATACTTCATTTGGCAAAAAAGGAAGGAAACCAGATTCATTATGCCCGATTAACGGTATCCCGGTATTTGTGGGGTTCTGTTCTAAACAGAAACATGGAGGAACAATTGACTTATTTGGAGAGGTTTCGTCAGGAGAACCGGGCCAAGAAAATTAAGGGCTATCATCTATACTTGTTTCCCGATCCGATGGACCGACATACCATTGAAAATCTTGGCGAGATCAAGGGGATTGAAAAGGAATCTGTCCACTTATGGACGGGATATCTTGATTTGACCGATGGGATTGTGAAGGGTGAGAAGGAATTTGTTGAGGAAATGGGAGGTAAGCTTCCTGCCGTTCATGCCCCGGTTCAATATTTCATCTCACAGATTCGTCAGCTTGCTGAGGCAAGGGAAAAGGAAATCAGAAAGCTTTTCCATTATGGGACCCCATTTTGGACTTATGTCATCATAGCTGTTAATCTTCTGGTGTTTCTTTGGCTTACGTTAAATGGCGGAAGCGAAAATTCCGAAACCTTGATTCGTTATGGGGCGAAATATAATCCGGCAATTATGGAAGGGGAATGGTGGAGATTTATTACTCCCATTTTTCTTCACATTGGTTTTTTACATATCGCTTTTAATAGCATTGCGTTATATTATCTGGGCTCCGCCGTGGAGAGAATCTATGGAAGATCCCGTTTTCTTATCATGTATTTCATAGCGGGGATTTTAGGGAATGTCTCCAGTTTTTTATTTACTCCCAATCTGGCTGCAGGTGCTTCCGGTGCCATCTTTGGAAGCTTCGGGGCTTTATTGTATTTTGGAACCCAGCATCGGAAATTGTTTTTCCGGACGATGGGAAAAGATATTTTGGTTATCCTGGCGATCAACTTAGCCATAGGATTTATCTATCCGGGAATCGATAATACGGCCCATATCGGCGGATTAGTGGGCGGATTTATTGCTGCTGCCATGGTTCAACTTCCCAACAGGAAGAGTTGGAGAAAATCATTTCTGTCTTTTCTTGCAACCATTCTTCTGATAGGCGGAGGAATATGGTTGGGATTTCAGTCAGAGGCAAAGCAGCAGGAATTATTGATTCATCAAGCAGAGCAATGGATGAAGCAGGGGGATTACGTAAGTGCCGAAAAGGGGTTTGAAGAGCTTTTAAATAAGGAATTTGAAGATCCTTTGATCTATTTTAATTTATCATACGTGAAGTTGAAGCTGGGCAAGTGGGAAGAGGGAGAGAAATGGTTGCTGGAAACCATCAAAAGAGATGGGGATATTCCTGAAGCCCATTTTAATCTTGCCCTGGTTTATCAGAGACAGGGGAGATGGAAGGAGGCAAAAATCCATCTGGAAGAAGTGCTGAAATTGAGGTCTGATTTTCCCGATGCACAAAAAATGCTGGACGAAGTAAATCAATACATCACTCAATAGAATAGAAATATATGGATGAAAGCGGACGTGTGAATCTTTAGTTCCGTTCTAACCGGAGATTTTTTGGAATATCTGATGGAAGTTCCCATCTTTTGTCCGGAACAGGACAATAAGGTGGGTTCCTTTTTTTTCAATGTAAATCATGGGGACTGTGCTGCCCGTCGTATCTATCGTTTTGCCTTCCTTTGTGGTGAAACCCATATAGTAGTGGCGGTAAAGATTTTCCCATAACTTCCCGATGACTTCCCGGAATGTACTGATATCAAATCCTGGTAGTCCTTTTTGATCATAGGGCGCCAAACGGGTGAGGGGAATAATGTAATACTCACTGGGTGGGAGGCCATACTGTTTTATTCCTTGTTCTATTTCAAAATTCAATAGTTGTTTATATCCGTTATCTATGATTGTTTTCCATTGTTTCTGTTTTGAGCTGGCAGGAAAGGTGAACTGCTCCAAATCGTCCCATGGAGTAGATGATACATAAAGATAATCATCACTCATCATTTGTTGGGTGGTTAATTCATTTTCTGAGTGGATTTCTGCATGATGATAGGAAATGACTTCAAATAAATGGCTGTTCCTCCCTTTCATCACCATTTGCTGCTGCAGTTGATCAGCATCTTCATTCCATTCATCACTTTTTCCAATAAGAATTCCGTCTTGAAATAACAGAAGAATATCATGTCTCACAGCCGTTTTTGAGCTGGTCTGTGAAACGGCTTGAATGATCACATCGTATTGATTTGTTCCGTCAGATGAGACAAAAATTTGGCTGTTTCCACTCTCAAAGGATAGGTCCGATGAAATAGGAAAATATTTTATGGCTTCCAAGTCAGTTGATAATTGATCATATGCTTTTATTCCAAAGTAAGATAATAAAAGAAGGAAAATAAACGAAAAGAGACGAATTCTTTGATAAAGGGCAAATTCTTTCATTATTTTCACCATTTTAATTACTTTTTTGTTCCATTTTAATATATGTAGAAATGGACAAGTATAGAACAAAGGGGGAGGAATCTCAAATGGAAAAATCAATTAAAGTAGCCCTGTGTCAAATAGATGTCGCTCTTGGAGAACCGGCATTTAATGCTTTAAAGGTGAAAGAGGGGGTGGAGAAGTCTGTAAAAAATGGGGCAAAGGCAGTTATTTTTCCTGAGTTGTGGAACACAGGGTATGATTTGGATGGTATCCCCCTTTCTGCTGACTGGGAAGGGGAAGAAACAACTTCCCTCCTATCTTCTTTGGCTCGAAAACATCGTTTAACCATTATAGGAGGTTCCGTAGCTGAAAGGAAGGAAGATGGAATTTATAATACCTCCTTTGTTTTCTCACCTGATGGGAAAAAGGTAGCAGAGTACCGAAAGATTCATTTGTTTCGGCTGATGAATGAAGAGAAGTACTTAAAGGCCGGAAATAAGATAACTTTATTTAATATAGAAGGGATCAAAGCCAGCATTGCCATCTGCTATGATATCCGATTCCCGGAATGGATTCGCAAAATGGCACTGGAAGGAAGTCAAATTTTATTCGTTCCTGCGGAATGGCCCCACCCAAGACTCCACCATTGGCGGCAGTTGCTGATTGCCAGAGCCATTGAAAATCAAATGTATGTTGTTGCTTGTAACCGAGTCGGGGAAGAAGGGGAGACGATTTTCTGCGGCCATTCCATGGTGATTTCCCCGTGGGGAGAAGTTATCGTGGAAGGGAAACAAAAGGAAGAGGTAATCTACGCAGAATTGGACATGACCCTTGTGGATAGAGTAAGGGGTGAAATTCCAGTGTTTCAAGACAGAAGGGTGGACTTATATTGAAAAGGAAATGGATGATATTTTTTTATCGTTTTGTTATTATAAGATAGTGAAGAAGGTTTGGGGGGTGACATAAAGTGACGAACAATCGGCAAAAAGAGGAAAACGATTTTGTTTATGGAGTTCAAGGATTTACGTTTTCTTTCCTGTTTTTCCTAGGACTTGGCATCATAGCAACGATCGTTAGTGTGATGATTCAATAGTTTTACGTGTAAATCTTTGCATCTTTCGATACGGAACCAGAGTTGTATATGCGTCCGTATATAAGAAATCCGTAAGTTATGGAAAATCCCTTACCGGGATTTTTTTATATTTTTCCAATATCCAAAAGATCACGATTATGTTAAAGTACAAATAATCCGAAAATATAGGGAGAGATGGGACCCACCGTGAGAGGTGGGTTCAGATCGTTATCAAGGAGGGAAGAATATTGATTTATACTATAGGTATGATTGTCTTGGGAGTGACCCTTTTCACATTAACGAAGATAAAGTGGTGGAGGAATCGGCTGTTTTCTAGATTGGGAAAAGAAAAGGGCGATCAGCGAATTCGATTCTTTCAATATATGGGATTTTTTTGGTTTTTGGTCGGGTTGGGCATGCTATGGATAACGAGATAGTGAAAGGAATGTCATCCATGCTACAGGTTCTAACGAAGCAGAAAAGATTGAAACAGTGGATCAATGAGATCCAGCCCATTAGTAAAAAAGGGAGACTGGCCACCTATATTCCTCAATTGGGTACTGCAAATCCTGATGCTTTGGGGATTGTCATTTGTCCTTTAGATGGGGACGTCTTGGCGGAAGGAAATACGAGTACACCTTTTACCTTGCAAAGCATTTCAAAGGTAATTACCCTTGCTTTGGCTCTCATGGATCATGGACCGGACAAGGTATTCTCTCATGTTGGGATGGAACCGACAGGAGATCCATTTAACTCCATTGTAAAGTTGGAAATGATGAAACCATCCAAGCCATTAAATCCTATGATTAACGCGGGAGCGATTGCCGTTAGTTCACTTATCAAAGGAAAAAACGCCGATGAGAAGTTTGAAAGGATTTTAGATTTAACCAGAAAATTGCTGAATAACCCTGGGATTACATATAGTGAAGATGTTTACTGGTCAGAATGGGAAACGGGAGACAGAAACAGGGCTCTTGCTTATTTTATGAGGGAAACAAAGGTAATTGAAGGTGATGTCGAGGAGATTGTTTCTTTATACTTTAAACATTGCTCCATTGAAGTCACCTGTTTTGACTTGGCCCAACTGGGATATGTATTGGCTAACTATGGCCGTAACCAAAGGGGGGAGCAGTTGATGCCTGCGGATGTAACCAGAGTGGTACACTCTTTTATGGTGACCTGCGGCATGTACAATGGATCAGGAGAATTTGCCATAAAGGTAGGAATCCCTGCAAAAAGTGGGGTTGCAGGGGGAATATTAGCTTCCGTCCCACAAAAAATGGGAATCGGGGTGTATGGTCCTGCTTTGAATGAAAAGGGAAATAGTATATGTGGGGTGTTGTTATTACAAAAGCTATCGGAAGCATGGAATTTGTCAATCTTTTAACTTTTTCCCCTTTTCAAACCCAAAGATTTATCCTATTATGGTATAAGGATGTATTACTGGGAATGGAGGGCGCTTCATTTATGGAGATGGCGATGGAACTAAAACGTAGAGCCTTGGAATTACTACAGAAAGATGCAGATAAAATTTCTAATCTCATTCAAGTTCAACGGGATAACCTCACCATGCCGCAATGTCCCCTCTATGAAGAAGTCTTAGATACCCAAATGTTTGGGCTTTCCAGAGAAATTGAATTTGCCGTTCGCTTGGGGCTTGTTACCGAAGCGCAAGGTCATGCCATATTGGCTGATCTGGAGAAAGAGCTTTCCAGTCTTCATGAAATATTCAGCCAAAAAATTGGACAATCCTAATATATGAAACATGATGATAAATTGGATATAAAATCTATGTAACATATCCCTTCCTTTAGGAAACCCTATAATTGGGCAAAAGCCTAAATCGTCATCTTAAGAAGGGAGTTTTTTTATGACCATCGGTACCAAATTACAACAAACTTTAGCCAGTGCGCAAGGGGTAAAAGCCAATTTAAAAACCTTTGCGCTGGATACCCAGGACCAGCAGGCAAAAAATATGTATAATCAATTGGCTCAAACCATGGACGGTGTGATTAACACCCTGCAAAGCAGAGTGAATTATGTAGAACAGCAGGAACCCCAATATAAAGGTCAATAAGAGAAAATGATAAAACCTGGGCAAATGCCCAGGTTTTCCATATGTAGAACCAAAGATCTAAACTTACTATAATTTAGCGATATTTTTCCATAGGGTTTGTAAACGATACAAAGTACTCAGGGCATCCGTTTTTTCATGAGCATCAATAAAAGCCCGGAGTTCTGACAGTGCTGTTTCAAGGTCTGAAATATCCCCTTCCTGGGCATTGAGAAAAACCCTCCGATGAATGGTTTTCCACCCAAATATTAATTTCTCATAGGTTACATGGGCCTCATCCCACTCTTCTCCCTTTACCTGTTGGACAAGGGTATCAATAAACCCTTCTATATCTTGTTCAGGGAAGAGGGGAACCTTAAAAGGATTTACATTACAGGCGGTTAACAATAATAGAGGAATCAAGATCAATACAAAAATGATCCATGGATTTCTCATCTACTTCACCTCTTTTGTTTGAGAAAAGACTTTAAATTTTTGGAAAGGGACGTTACTTCTTCTGCAGCGTGCTGATATTGTTTCTTCATATGGGTATCTTGAGTATCCAGAGCAAAGTTGTTTAAGTCGGCAGCAATTTGATCAAATTTGGCCATTAAAGAATAATGGGCCGGGGAAGCATATTCTTCCCAACTGTTTTTTAAATCGACAAATAACGAGCCGGTAGAATCAATTTGAGCTACACTTACCGTTGAAATATCGGTTATTCCTTTTTTAGCAAGTTCCCCGATCAACCACGCCTCATCCATGCCGGATTCAAGGAGTCGTTGGTTATTTATTTTCCCTTCCTTTATCAAAGTCATGGGCATTTCCTCTGGATTTACATGCAGATGGAGTTGATGTGGGGTGACCGGTTGTTTATCCGCTTTTTTCATCACACTGATCTGGCCATTTACTTCCATAATGGCCATTTGAACGTCACTCAAATTAAACACATTTTTTAAGCGCAGAGCCATCATCAATTGATCGATATGCATCCTTTCTTTCTTGAGATTTTCTTCCACAATATATCCATCACGGATAAGGATCCTAGGTTCACTTTCAATAACCCTTCTGAGAAAACGGCTCTTTAAGCTAATAAACCCAAGGGTAATCGGCAAGATTGTCCATACCAAAATCCCGATAATCCCTGTGATGGATTCTAACTCCAATCCAATTGCCAAGTCCGCAGCAATGGAGCCTACAGTAATTCCCACCAGATATTCGAAAAGGGTTAATTCCGATACCTGTTGTTTTCCGATGAATTTAGTCATGATAAACAAAAAAAAGAAAGCAAATAAAGAGCGGATCAGTACTAGTAAAGAAAAAGACATGACAAACCCTCCAACGTCTCATCTAAGGTTATCATGCCCAAAATTGTTCATTTCATGAAACAAAAAAGAATGCTGTACCCAAGATAATATAAACCACTAACAGTAGCACTCCCTCAAACCAGTTGGTCATTCCATCCCTTGAAATCGATTTAGCGATAAAGGCACTAACTGCAATGGCAGTCAATTCAATGGGGGAGAACACGATATCCATTGGATTACCAAACAATAAACTGATGAAAACAAGGACAGGTCCGACGAATAAAGCGATTTGCAAGCTGGACCCAATGGCGATTTCTACAGATGCTCCAATCCGGTTTTTTATGGCCAGGAGTATGGCGGCGCTATGTTCTGCGGCATTGCCGATAATGGCAATAAGGAATGCTCCCACAAACAGTTCAGACCATCCTAAACTTTCCGCCACTTCTTCAACTCCTGCAACCAGCCATTCACTTTCAACAGCGACGAAAAATGTGGCGATGACAAGAAGAAAAATGGAAATCCGCAAAGACCATACCGCTTTACTCCCTTCATGGACATTGTCTGCTAATTCTTCTTTATGAGTAATCATGGAAAAGATCAACCAAAGAATATATGAAAGAATAAGAACGCCAGCCACGACAAAACTTAGTGTCAGAATGCTGTTTTGCTCCAGTTGACCGAGGTAAATAGCCGGAATGAATAAAGCAATGACACCCAGGAGCATAAGGGACGCGTTATGTCCAGCTAAAATAGGATTAAAATGCTGAAACTTGTATTTCACTCCTCCTGCCAAAAGGCTAAGCCCCAGAACCAACAGCAAATTTCCGATAATGGAACCGGTGATGCTGGCCTTTACCATTTCAAAGAGGCCTTCCTTTATCAAGAAGATGGCGATGATTAATTCAGCTGCATTACCGAAAGTGGCATTTAAAAAACCGCCGATGCGGTCTCCGGCATAATGGGCTACACTTTCGGTTGCTTTCCCTAGGAGACCCGCCAGGAAAATAATCGCAATGGAAGCCGAAGCAAATTGAAATCCTGTACTTGAAGTGAAATACTGTGCAAAAGCACTCAACAATACAGTAAAAATGGCTAAAGAGAAAAATATGGATTGTCTCATCTATTGTCCCCCCGTTATGATCTATCATCTCATTCTGAAAAGTAGTTTACCTAAAAAAGTTTCCATTGTCATCCATTTTTTATTGAAATAAAAACATATGTTCTATATAATTAAGAATAGAATAAAAGTGGGAAAAATGTTATCAGGAGGTATAGAATGGAAACCATGCTTTTGGAAGATTTTATTATGGAAGGAGTGGCTTTTATTCCTTATTACATGCCATCGTACGGAGAGAGTACGAAATTTTTATTTGAAGACGGATCTTTCCGTGTATCCACGGTATCAAGCCGAACATTTCTCCAACGGATACATCGCTTCTTTGGGATGGATAATATGGCGATGAAGCAAAAGCTGGGCCGGGAAATCGGAAGAAAAAATTTGATACCTCTTCCTTTTTCCAGACATTGGACCTTAGTCCCCTTTAAAGTTCGAAAACCTATCGGAAACCAGCCAGCCTATGGATGGGTGTTATCCCATTCCATTCTGGAAATGAAGGAAGAATCAAGGATACGAACGACGCTCCTATTGACCGGTTCCCACCAATTGACCGTCCTTCAATCCTTTGGTTCATGTCAGTCTCAAATGAGAAATGTCAAATTGGTGGAATATTACTTTCACGATTTGCATCAGAAGATGGATCGCATATTCGAAAGACGGCTGAGAATTTATCCCATGACTAACCGCCACCAAAACTCCACAGATACAGAACTATGAACTGTATGGATGGAACTAAACTTACATGACCCGCAGGGTCACAAATTCTCATGAAAATAATTCCATCCAGTAGTTACCTAGTTACTGTATCATCGTCATCTTCTCATAATGGAAATTGAACAGGGGAATGGTAAGTCGTAAATCTTTATGGTGGTAGCAATATCAGACCCCGCGAACTAAACGGACAGCATCGATCATTGAGCACAAATTCCTGTTGCTGCGAGCACGAATATCAAATTACTGTTTGTCTCTGATC
>NZ_JAKIHL010000041.1 GCF_021608135.1 Microaerobacter geothermalis | reverse complement strand
CTGTTACAACAGATAGGTCATCCTTCATCCCTTAATGGCCCTAATAGCTTGTATCGTGAATGAAATCAAGGGCGAGCGACAGCGAGGGCTTTGCCTTTACCCTTGATGAAATGAGCGATACAAGCTAACATCCCTCAAGGGATGAAGAACATCTAAAAAAGTGACAGAATCACTGACGTTTTAATATGACATTTTCACTGACGCTTGACATAAAACAATGTTAAAATAAAAAAGGCACTGTTCACATTTTTGCCACAATTTATTCATTAGAAAAACTTGGCTTATCGCCAAGTCCATAATAGCGAAAGCCTTAGTTTTTGTTATACTTTAATCATTTTAAAGAAGTTAAACTTTCTAAACGTACAAAAAATTCACTTTATGTGATTTTTGTCATAGTCTTATTTACAAAAACAATTAAACTAAATAGTGCAAATATGCATAATTTTCCTATTTAAATGTTTTGATGATAAACTTCCGGGGAAAATCAATAATACAATAGGGACTCGGAAATAAGAGCGATTTCTGAGTCGGCTGAGGGGTGATGGGTGTGAAAAAAGAAAACGCTTTAATTGCTGCATTCGTCTTTTTCCTTTTTGTCGTATCAATTCTGTTCATGTACTTTTACGATTCCAAATTATACACCCATCTATTTTATCTTCCCATTTTTGTTTCGGCCCTTGTTTTTGGCAAGAAGGGAGGCCTGATCTCTGGGGCAGTCGCATCCGCAGTCGCTGTTGTCTTCCATTATGACATGGTTCAAAGGGTGATCGTTCATCCTGTTTTTTATCTAAGCGCCGGATTTGTTGTCGGTTTCTTTTCCGATCATCTAAAACATCAGCAGCTACATTTGAACAAAATCACCTCAGAAATTATATACGTGTTAATCAAGGCATTGGATTCCAGAGACACCTATACCGCTTCCCATTCCCTTAAAGTGGCTAATTACTCATTGCTGATCGCTAAAGAAATGCAGTTGCCCAAGGAACAGCAAAAAGTCATTTTTCTGTCTGCTTTGTTCCATGATATTGGCAAAATCGGCATCCCTGATTACATATTGAACAAGCCGGGAAAGCTGACTGCAGAAGAATATGAATTGGTAAGGCAGCATCCCGAATACGGATATCATCTTCTGATGGAAATTGACAAATTAAAAAAACTACAGATCCCCAAATATGTTCTCTATCACCACGAACGAATTGACGGCAGGGGATACCCAATAGGATTAAAAGGTGAAGATATCCCTCTTGGAGCAAAAATTATTGCGGTGGCTGACACTTTTGACGCCATGACGTCCGTTCGTCCCTACCGGAAACCTTTTACTGAGAGAGAGGCCCTTGATGAGTTGGCACAAGTCATGGGCAAGCAGTTAGACGAAAAGATTGTTCATCTATTTACCAGCATCGTTAAAGAAGGGAAACATCATACCCCCATCCAGTTGTCGGCCGTTTGGAAAGATATTGACCTATCAAGGCTAAATTATGATCGGAATAAATTTTCCTTTTGGATTTCAACAAGAATCTTTTCAAATGATCGGAAAGATGAAAAACAGGATAAAATGGTGATCTAAGGATGTGATATCAATGAGAATGTGGAAAGATGTAAAAGGCTGGAAGGTATTTGTCTCAACCATCGTTGCCATCATCACTTCCATTTTGCTGGCAGGAATGAAAAATGAAATCGTGTTCTTATTTCTACCAATCATTATCTTTATTTCCGCTAATTATGGAAGAAGGGGAGGGGAATTAGGAGGGCTCATTATGGGGTTCTTATGGATTCTTACCGATGAAATGTTCATCAGAAAAGGTACTTCTGAAATCTCGTGGATGGAATGGGCGATTAATATACTCTTTATGGTCGGCATCGGGGCATGGTTGGGAATCGTGCATGAGCAGATCAAACATCTAAAGGTTACCGATGTGTTGACACAGGTATACAACAGAGGCTACTTCCTTGACATTCTAAAAAAGGAGTTTTCCCATTGCCAAAAGAATGAATACCCCCTATCCCTCATTATGATTGATATTGATAATTTCAAGAAAGTAAATGATACATACGGACACCAATTTGGGGATGTTGTTCTGCAGCAGTTTTCGGATTTGCTGAAAAACGAGTTGTATCCCAACAGATTTATCGGACGTTATGGCGGGGAAGAGTTCGCCGTGATTTTACCAAGAACTGACTCAAAGGAAGCATATCATCTGGCTGAACTGCTCAGAATAAAGACCGGAAATCAATTGTTTAACGGCATCAAGATTACCATAAGCAGTGGCATTTCCACCCTGCATCACCATGAACCGATTAGTGTAGATCACTTGATTCAACAAGCAGATAAAGCCCTGTATCAGGCAAAGCATTCCGGACGGAACTTAACTTGCGTGATAGATTCAGTCATATCCATATCCAACACTCAAATCAATTGATACTGTGCATATAAGTCCTTCAGGGCGGCAATCAAGGCATGCTGCGCTTTTCCTTTATAATAAGATTGGATAAGTTGAATGGGTTCTTCAATTCCATCCTTTAAACTGTGTCCCCTTAATATCTGAGCAATAAATTTTCGACCGTGATCCGTCACCAATGTGCAGGAAACCTCCAGAATGACGCCGTATTTCTTCTCCACTTCAGCCGTTATGGTGAGGGAATCAAACACATTTTTTGCCGCCATCCCTTGGGGTAATCTGGCATATCCAGCTATAAAATAAATCTCACGGGAAAACATTAAGCTCACCACTTCCTTCTGAGATATTTTCTTACATCATCATAGGACAGTGATGAGCTTTCGTCAAATTCATTTACTGATGTGGAACGAATTCCATAATAAATGCTTCTCTAAAATATTATTCTTCAAACGGCCAGGCGGGAAGCATTTTTCTTAAGGGCTTATCTTTTCTGTAACCAAGGGCATATTCCGCCTGCATGATAGTATGGATCTCCCTTGTTCCTTCATAAATAACCGGTGCCTTTGCATTTCTTAAGAAACGTTCTACAGGATATTCATTGGAGTAACCGTAGGCTCCATGAATTTGGACTGCATCGGAGGCAGCATTAAAGGCAGCATCACAAGCATACCATTTTGCCAGGGAAGTTTCTCTGGTATTTCTTTTCCCTTCATTTTTCAACCATCCGGCACGATATACAAGAAGCCTGGAGGTTTCCAGTGAAGAAACCATTTTGGCAATCATCTGCTGTACCAGTTGATGCTTTCCAATCTCTTTTCCAAACGTTTTTCTTTCATGACAATATTTTAAACTGGCTTCCAAACAGGCATTAATCAGTCCGCACGCTCCTGCAGCTACAGTAAATCGGCCGTTATCCAGAGCAGACATGGCAATTTTGAATCCTTCCCCCTCTTCGCCCAACAGGTTTTCTGCAGGAACCTTCACATCCTCCAAAAATACTTCGCCCGTATTTCCTGCACGGATTCCCAATTTTCCTTTTATTGCTTTGGTGGTAACCCCCGGAAATGTTCTCTCAACGATGAAGCAACTGATTCCATGATGCTTCTTTTCTTTATTGGTGTAAGCAAAAATTAGGAAATGATCAGCGACATCACATAAAGAAATCCATGTTTTTGAACCATTTAAGATATAATAATCTCCATCTTTTACTGCCGTTGTCTGCATGGCAGCAACATCTGAACCGGCATTAGGTTCTGTTAAGCCAAAGGCTCCGATCTTTTCTCCCCGGGCCTGGGGGGTGAGATATTTTTCTTTTTGAAATTCATTTCCCCATTGAAGAAGGGTCATGCTGTTAAGACCGGTATGGACCGAAACAGCCGTCCGAAAGGCGGTGTCTCCACGTTCCAGTTCATCACAGACAATAGCTAGAGTATTGTAATCCATGCCCATTCCACCGTATTGTTCAGGAATACAGACTCCCATCAAATCCAGTTCCGCCAACCTTTTTAAAATACTGGTTTCAAAATGCTGCTTCGCATCCCATTCCTGAATAAACGGCATAATTTCCTTGTCCACGAAACTTCTTACCATCTTTCTGACAGCTTCCTGTTCCTCGGTTAAAGCAAAATTCATCATCCCGTATCATCCTCTCCTCTAAATAATTCCATTTTTTCTGAATTGATTGATTTCTTCCTTTAAAAATCCAAACTCCTGAAGAACTTCTTCCGTATGTTCCCCCGCCAACGGCGGATGACGCAAATACTCAACAGACGTCCTTGACAGTTTTAATGGGCTTCCAACAAGGGATACCATTTCTGCCGTTGGGTGTGGCATGGTGATTTTCATTTGCCGAGCTTCTACTTGAGGATCCTGAAAAATCTGTTCCATATTGTTAATGGGTCCGTTAGGAATCCCTGCTTCATTTAAAAGAACTTGCCATTCTTTAACCCCTTTTTTCATCAGTTCTTCCTGTAAAATAGGAATGATCGTCTCCCGATTCTCCAAACGGCTTGAATTGGTTGAAAATCTCGGATCCTTACTGAGCTCTTCTCTATTCATTAACTGACACAGCTTTTCAAATTGCCTGTCATTGCCAACGGCAATGACCATTTCCCCATCCTTGGCTTTAAACACCTGATACGGCACGATATTGGGATGCTGATTTCCATACCTTTTGGGAATGTTTCCGGAGATTAAATAATTGCTTGCTACATTGGCCAAAATCGCGATTTGGGAATCAAATAGTGAAATGTCCACATGCTGGCCCTCCCCAGACTTTGTTCTCTCATGCAGGGCTGCCAATATGCTGATGGCCGCAAACATTCCCGTGGCCAAATCAGCGATGGCCACTCCTACCTTCATCGGCCCTGTTTCCTCACTTCCAGTGATGCTCATCATACCTCCCATCGCTTGAACGATGTAATCATACCCGGGGAGGTGCTGATATGGCCCTTCATGTCCAAACCCACTGATGGAACAATAGACAAGTCCGGAATTTATTTTCTTAAGGTCCTCGTAACCTAACCCCCATTTTTCCATAGTTCCAACTTTGAAATTTTGAATCAATACATCTGAGGTTGCCGCCATTTTTTTTACAATAGCTCTTCCCTCTTCCGATTTCAGATTCAAGGTGATGCCTCTTTTGTTACGGTTGGTGCAAAGATAATAGGCACTTTCACCACCTGTGTAAGGAGGTCCCCATCCCCGGGTATCATCACTTCCTCCCGGTGCTTCAACCTTAATTACGTCCGCACCCAAATCCCCCAACATCATCGTACAAAATGGCCCTGCCAATACCCGGGTCAGATCAAGGACCTTCACCCCGGTTAATGCACCTGACATATAAATCCCCCCCCTTTCTCTTAAAAAATAACAGCCAGCAACCACAAAATATCTTATGGTTAACTGGCTCTGATCTGCTTTGGTCCTTTTGGTATAAAGTTCCCACAGAAAAGACAGCTCTGCATCACTGCAATTTGCTTATTCAACTTTGCTACTGATTTATCAAAAATGTATGAGGCCGTTTCAAGGTTGCAAAAAGGGATTCTTTATGCAGTTGAAACTCTCCTCCTATTCTATATTCTAATCATTATAAGGATTGTGTCAATTGTTATTTGATAAATCGCTCCTCTATAGGAGTGGAACTAAAGATTTACACGTCCGCGAGTCGAGTTCGACGAAGAAGTGATTAAAGTCCGCTTCGAGACTAAAGAATGGAGCCCTCAAAAACATCTGGGTATTTCGATGATGGAGTCAGTTTGAGGACTAATTCCCGTTCTTTAGTCCCGCAGCTTCGCACGAACTCGAAGGCTGTCCTTAGTAAATTCTTTGATATGAAAATACCTTTTCATATCAATTTGTGACCCGTAGGGTCATGTAAGTTTAGTTCCATCCATACACGTTAGTTTCCTTTAAATTGCGGATTCCTCTTTTCGAAGAAAGCCGAAGCTCCTTCCTGAAAATCATCAGAGGCAAAAAGCAATTCCTGGATGTCTCCTTCCATTTTCAGGAGGGATTGAAAATCCGAATTCCACCCTTTGTTTATCAGTCTTTTTGTCATGCCGATGGCTCTGGTTGGTCCAGCAGCCAACTTTTCGGCCAAAGAGAGAGCTTCATTCAATACTTCTCCATCAGGAACCACCTGAGAGACAATCCCTAATTCCTTTGCCTTTTTGGCATCAATCAATTCCCCGGTAAAAAATAATTGCTTGGCCAAATGGGGTCCTATCAAGCGAGGCAGTATATATGTGCCGCCCGCATCAGGCGCCACCCCAATCTTGACAAAGGCTTGAGTAAACTTGGCCCCTTCTTCTGCAATTAACAGATCGGCTGCCAAGGCTAGATTAAATCCCGCTCCAGCAGCGGCACCATTGACAGCAGCAATCACCGGTTTTTCCATCTCAACCATATCAAGAATGAAACTGTGAATCTCCTTCAACAGTCGATGGCCTTCTTCAGGAGAAATGGATTGCAACGCCTGCAAATCTCCTCCTGCACAAAAGTTTTTCCCTGCTCCAGTAATGACAACTGCCCTTATTCCCTGGTCTTCCCTTACCTCTTTCGTTGCTTTAGCCAGTTCCTGGCACAAAACCATATCCAACACATTTAATTTCTCTGGATGATTTAAGGTGATTATAGCGACACTTCCCCTTTTTTCTACAAGGATTTTTTCATAGGACATTTTTTTACTCCTTTCTCCTGTTTAATATGGATGTAAAACTAAAGATTTGCACGCCAGCGAACTAATGAAATTACTAAGTCAGCAAAGAACACCCTTCCGTCTGCATGGATGAACAAAAGGGTGTTTAATTTATTTTATCTTTCTTTATTATCTGATTCTATAATATTATCTGACGAATCACAATAAAATTATCCGCTTTCTTTCTCATGCAAAGTAATATAATCAAACGTGAAATCACTCTGCAATCTCTTCCAAATCCGTTGAGTATGAAACATGAGTATCTGCAGGCATTTGCATCATAAAATAGGCTCCGACGATCCACCAAACTAAGACAATGACCCATTCATAAGGCCATACCAATGCAGATGGCATCCCGGGTAAATAAAGAAGAATTAACCCTGCACTTAAGATGGTAGCAACCCATCCAACCCATGGGCTCTTACCCGCTAAAAACGGCCGTTCCATTTCAGACTCCCTCTTTCTTAAGATGAGAAAGGAAATGGCTACCAGAAGATACGTCAGAACAATATTTACTCCACCGGCATCTACAAGCCACACTAGCATTTTCCGACCAAACAGCGGTGCTAAAACAGAAAGTATTCCTATCAGTAGAATGGCATTGGAAGGTGTTTTATACTTCGGATGAAGCTTTCCTAACCAAGCAGGAAGCATTTTGGATTGAGCCATGGCATATAAAATACGGCTGCCTCCTATGAAAAAAGCATTCCAGCTTGTTAAGATTCCGCCGATCCCTGCAATGATCAGAATCTTCGCTGCAAATGGACTGCTGAATATAGCGGACATAGCATCAGCAGTCGCCAGCGATGAATTAGCCATCTGCTCCCCTGTTAAGGCACTCCCCACTCCGTAAATGATACCGATATACCATAATACCGCTAAAACAACGGATAAAATAAGGACATTCCCAATCTGTTTGTTAGGAAGATTAATCTCTTCTGCCGCTTGGGGTATCACGTCAAATCCCACAAACATGAAGGGGGTCATCACCAGGACCGTCATGATTCCACCCCATCCGTCAATAAATGATGGCAAAGGGTTAGGAGCTCCCTGGGCAAATGTGGAACCCCCAATCAATGAAAGCCCAACCAGAGCCAATAAGGTGGTACAAATCAATTGAAAAACTGCAGCAGGCTTTACTCCAATATAATTGAGTAGCGTTAACATAATAGATCCAATAATTCCAATGGCAGCCCATGAAGCATAAACATCCCAACCGGCAATAGTCCAGAGATATCCCACCTTGTAATTGGGAAACAAGTATTCTACTACCGTTGGTAAAGCAACTGCTTCAAAGGCTACTACAGAAATATAACCTAAGGCGATAGCCCACGAAGCGATAAAAGCCCATTTTGCTCCCATGGCACGATGGGTAAAAACATGTTCTCCTCCCACTTTGGGCATGGCTGCCGTCAATTCGGAATAAGTAAGACCGACAAATGTGACCAGGATCCCGCCAAGCAAAAATGCAATTATTGCGCCAAGGGTTCCAGCGGATTGGACCCATGACCCAGAAAGAACCACCCATCCCCAACCAATCATCGCCCCAAAGGATAGAACAAGAATATCCCATCTTGTCAACACCCGGACAAATCCTTCATCATTTTTCTTCATTTACATTCCTCCTACTTTAATAGTATGGATATTCGTCATGGAATTGGATCATGTCCATGACGAATATTGGTGAAGCAAATTTCCTTTGTCTGATAGCTAAGTGTCATTAAGCTCCCTGAAGGAAGCAAAGAATTAACATGATAAGGAGCGCTATGTGCCTGGGTAACTTTACCTCGAATCTTGAACAGAAGAGATCACCCGTTCAATGATATTCAAACCGGAATCCAGCTGTTCATCTGTAATCACCAATGGCGGAAGGAAGCGCACAACATTCCCAAATAGTCCCGCACTTAATCCAATGAGTCCGTTTTTCCATAATTCGGTTACAATACGGACAGTTTCTTCCTTTGCCGGCTCTTTAGTCTTTCTGTCTTTTACCAACTCCATCCCGACCATGGCACCTAGTCCTCTTACATCACCTATCAGGGAATACTTTTCTTTCATCTCCTCAAATCGATCTTTCATTCGCCTGCCGATCACTTCTGCCCGGTATACCAGATTTTCTTCCTCAATAATTTCCAATACTGCTAGTCCAGCGGCACAAGCCACCGGGCTACCACCAAACGTGCCTCCCAATTGGCCGGGCTCAGGTGAATCCATCAATTCAGCCCTTCCCGTTACTGCACTTAAAGGCATCCCTGCCGCTATGGACTTTGACAATGTCATGATATCGGGAACCACTTCAAAATGTTCCATGGCAAACAATTTGCCGGTTCGGCCAAATCCTGCCTGAATCTCATCGGCTATAAATAGGATGTTGTGTTTATCAGCAATCGCCTTAACCCCTTGGACAAAAGCTTTTGAAGGAACAATAAACCCACCTTCCCCCTGCATCGGTTCCATAATAATTGCGGCCACGTCTTGACTGCCAACTTCCCCTAAAAAGAACTGTTCTATTTGTTGCAGTAGCTCAGAGTCCACGTCTTCCTGGGTCATTCCCTGAGGCGCCCTGTAATAGTACGGATAGGGTAGTTTATAGATGTCTGGTGCAAAGGGGCCAAACCCGTCTTTGTACGGCTTTACTTTACTTGTTAGAGACATAGCTAGTAACGTTCTGCCATGAAATGCCCGTTGGAAGGATAATACGGCTCTTCGTCCGGTCGCTTTTCTGGCAATTTTCACTGCATTTTCAACGGCTTCAGCTCCGCTGTTTGCAAACATAGTTTTTTTCTTGAATGTCCCAGGAGTCAGAAGATTCAGTTTTTCCGCCAACTCGATATATTTCTCATAGGGAATCACATGAAAACAGGGATGAATAAAGTCAGATGCCTGTTCATGTATGGCTTTTACCACCTTTGGATGGCTGTGTCCTACATTTTGGATGCCGATTCCCCCAGCAAAATCAAGGTATTGATTCCCATCAACATCGGTAATCACAGCTCCTTGGGCAGAGCGAGCGTATAAAGGTGTTGTATTAATCGGCCCGCGAGGAACAGCTTCGTTTCTTCTTTGATGGAGAGTATGGGACAGGGGGCCTGGAACCGTTTTTGTCAATTCTTCCTTTGAAATTGCCATTGGATTTCTCCTTTCTTTATCGCATATTTATTAATCTTCCTAACTACGGTAGATTGGTTTACCCCCAAGGCTTCGGCACATCGATAAGTGTTCTGGTATTTTTCATAAGCCTTGAGTATCAATTGCTTCTCCACCTCTTCAACCGCTTCTTTTAATGGACAGATATTTTTTACCAAAATGGAAGGTGATGAATGCTTTAAATGTTTCTGATACATATATTCAGGCAAGTGGAGAGATGAGATCTCCACTGACTCGCTAACAACGACAAGCCTTTCTACCATATTTTCCAACTCCCGGACATTCCCAGGCCAATCATATTGACAAAGAATTTCCATAGCTTCCCTGTTAAAATATTTGTAGGTTTGATACTTTTGATTCACCTTATTAAGAAAATAACGAATAAGTTCAGGGATCTCTTCCTTTCGATGTCTTAAGGGAGGGATGGTTATGGGTATAACATTCAAGCGGTAATATAAATCTTCTCTAAATCTCCCTTCGGCAATCATCTTTCTTAAATCTTGATTGGTTGCCGCAATGATCCGTGCGTTTACCTGAATAAATTGATTGCCTCCAACTCTTCGAAAACGTCCTTCTTGGAGTACTTGAAGAAGCTTTACCTGGATGTTCAGAGGGATTTCACCAATTTCATCAAGAAATAATGTACCCCCTTCCGCCATTTCGATGACACCACGTTTTCCCTCTTTTCTAGCCCCTGTAAACGCTCCTGCTTCATATCCAAATAGTTCAGATTCGATAAGAGTAGAAGGAATCGCCCCACAATTAATATGGATAAATGGCTGGTTTTTTCGGTTGCTCTTTTTATGGATAAGAGAAGCAAACACCCCTTTTCCCACTCCCGACTCTCCAACCACCAATATCGTGGAATCTACCAGGGCCACCTTTTCCACCAACTGATACAAATCCTTCATTTTTTCTGAGATAGCAATCACATCATTTTCCTCTGATTGAGACTGCTTCATGCGAGTTAACTGACTTCTGTATTCCGTCAATAAATATTCTGTTTTTTCCAAACGGCTCTGCAGCATTTCAATTTCATCCACATCTCTGGAGTTAAAAATAATCCGGCGGATATTCCCGTTTTCATCCAGTATCGGATTTCCTGTGACATACACTTTTTTTCCACTGGCCGTTTCCTGGATCCCTGACACCCTTTCTCTGCTGGAAATAATCTGTGGGGTAATTGAAGGAGTAAAATATCCTTCATCAGACAGTTCAGTGGTTTTTCTGCCAATCAACTGAGAAGGAGGGATTCCATATAACTCCTCACTTTTAGCATTGATCCACAGAATTTTCCCTTCTCCGTCAGTGATGATAATTTCGTCAAAGGAGGCTTGATACACATCCTTTAACTCCTGATAAGAAAAGTCTTGTCTAATTATTAGAATTACACTATTTTTCTGATTTTTTAATTGACATCGTTTCCATTCTCCCCTAAAAAATTGATCCTGTTTATAAAACTCCACTTCCTGCCGATCTTTTTTCTTCGCTGTAAATTGCCGGTAAACTTCTAATATTTCTGCAGGCAGACTATTTAAAGACTGATTCACCATATCGTTAATTTTCAATCCGAACCACTCAGCCATCCGCCGATTCCAAATTCGAATTTTTTTTGCCTGTTCATCCAGTACCAACATCCCATAACTTAATTCCTCAATGATGATCGAAAAGATATCCAACCCATTGTTCCACCTTTCTAATGCACATCCCCCCTCTGCCCATTTTCTAGCAAATTTAATGCCAACATTGGACATATTAAAACTCGGCTGTTTTAAAGGAATATTAGAAATTCACAAAAAATTGTAATGCGTTTTTGCATTACATTTAGTGAACTCTTAGGGACTAATAGAATGAAGATGTGCATATTATGATAATGCAATTCAGAATTATTTTGATGCTTAATTGCATTATACATAAAAAAGAAGCTGGGAGCACAGCTTCTTTTTTAAAATCTGTCTATAGATGGTGAATTAAGGATCTATATATAATCGTAACTGAAGAATTTACTTCAGATAACTTAAAGCAATGGTCGTCATGACCGCTGCTCCCACCGGAAGCATCTCTTCATCAATGTCAAATTTAGGGTGATGATGGGGATATACATTTTGATCATTCTGAATTCCTACAAAGAAGAAACAGCCCGGTTTTTTCTGCAGATAGTATGCAAAATCTTCCCCTCCCATGCTCGGGGTAGCCTCGATGACATTTTCTTCCCCGACAACGAAAGAAGCTGCCTGTTGGACCAAATGATTCATTTCCTCATCATTGATCACCGGCGGGTCTCCATAGGTATACTCCACCTCACAGGCTGCTCCAAATGCAGAGCAAATCCCTTCCGACAGCCTTCTTATTAGACCTGGCATAGAATCCTGAACCTCATGATGAAAATAACGAATCGTTCCCCGAAGATATGCCGTGTCAGGAATCACATTATAAGTAGTTCCTGCCTGCAAAGTCCCCACGGAAACAACCACAGGATATAAGGGATTAATAGAACGGCTGACCAAGGTCTGCAGATTCATAATCAATGAAGAGGCAACCACTACCGGATCAACGGTATCATGGGGCATGGAACCATGTCCGCCCTTTCCTTTGATACGGATCAAAAACTCATCTGCCCCGGCCATAATTGGGCCCGGCTTCACGGCAATAATCCCACTCTTTACGGGCTGCCAGAGATGAAGGCCAAATATGGCATCCACATCATCCAATACCCCTGCTTTTACCAATCCTTCAGCTCCGCCAGGAACCACTTCCTCTGCATGTTGAAAGATAAATTTAATATTTCCTTTGATCAGATGCTTTCTTTCTGACAAAACCTTTGCAACCGTCAGAAGGATAGAGGTATGCCCATCATGACCACAGGCATGCATGATTCCTTTATTTTTAGAAGCAAATCGTAATCCCGTTTCTTCGGTAACCGGCAGAGCATCGATATCGGCCCTAAGGGCTACGGTTTTCGTTTGTTTGTCTCCACGGGTTGCCGTTCCTTTTAATAATCCGATGACATCCGTTTCCCCATAGCTCATCACTTCAATGCCCATCTCTTCCAAATGCCTTTTAATATATTTTGCCGTTTCCTTTTCCTCACGGGACAACTCTGGATGCTGATGAAGATATCTTCTTACCTCTACAGTCCACGGGCTTAACTCCTGAATAGCGTTTCCGATCTCAAGTTTAAGTTCCATCATTACCCCCTCCTCATCCTGAAGATTGAACCAGGATATCTCTTTCTAAGATATCTCCCAAACTTTCTTCATATTATCCTGATATATTTTTTGATATACCTCCGTTGGAAGGTGCAACTGATCCAGCATTGTCATTTGACGAAGTGCCGGTTCCTCAATAAATGGAATATCTGTTCCAAACAGGATTCTATCCTGATATTTCATTATGATATCACGGAGTCTTTCCATCGGTAAATGCATTTTGTCCATAAAAATGGCTGCCGTATCAAAATAGACATGGGGATATTCTTCCGCTAACTGCAGAAATTGATCCGTTTCAGCCAAGCCCAGATGGGCGACCTGCACCTTTAATTCAGGAAAGTTTTTCATCAGACGACAGAAATGATCAAATCCGACATGGGGGGTCTCTTCAGGATCCGTCCCGGCATGAATGACTACTCCCCTTTCCCGCTTCTGGACCAATTCATATAGGGGAAACAACCGTTCATCATCACAACTGGTCTTCTGAACCAGTGCATGTATTTTCATTCCGGCAAAGTTCCATTCATCCAAACATTTGGAAACAATTTCTTCTATATTTTCATCCTCCTGGTGAATACATCCCAATGGAAAGAGGTGATGATAAGATTTTTGAAGTTCGTGAAGCCACTGATTCAGTTCCAGCGACATTCCTGGTTTATGGGCATACCCCAAAACCAATGCTTTTTTTATCCCGATGCTGTCCATATGGGAAACCAACTGGGGTGTCCATTGATCTCGATACCAGATCTTCCAGCCGGCCCGTTCAAACCAATAATAAATGGCCTTTAACAAAGAATTGGGAAAAAGATGAACATGAGCATCATAAACATGTTTTTTCATGTTTTCACTCCTATGCCTATTTTCAGAATATTATGTTTATCAAATATATATACTACTATACACAAGTTGCAAATGAATGACTATCCTTTTTTTAGTTAACTATTTTGTGTTTGAAACGAATCGAAACATTCAGATAGAATAATTACACGTCTAGTAATGGATGGTATGTGCAAAAAATATGGATGAATCCAGATGAAATGTTTGAAAAGGGGGATATAAAACTAAATGAAAAGAGACAACATGAAAGGAAAAGTGATCATCATTACCGGAGCATCCAGCGGAATCGGCAGAGCCACAGCCGTTTCATTGGCAAAAGAGGGTTGCATCCTCGTATTGGCCGCCAGAAGAACAGAAGAATTGTACAACACCTTACAACTGGTTAAAGAAAATGGGGGAACAGGGATCACTGTTCCCACCGATGTAAGAGATGAAAATGATGTTCGACAGATGATAGAGAAAACCATTCAACAATTTGAAAGACTTGATGTATTGATAAATAATGCGGGTTTTGGAAAGTTTGCCATGTTGTCAGACACTGAACTTCAAGATTTTGAGGAGATGATGAATGTCAACTATATGGGAACCGTACGCTGTACCAAGCATGCTCTTCCCTATCTGTTGAAACAACGGAGTGGCCATATTATTAACGTGGCTTCCATTGCCGGAAAAGTGGGAACTGCCAAATCAACCGGATATTCCGCAACCAAACATGCCGTTTTGGGCTTTACCAGTAGTCTGAGACAGGAGCTGTCGGGTACGGGAATCCATGTATCGGCCGTCAATCCCGGTCCCATTGATACTCCTTTCTTTTCTATCTCTGACCCAGAAGGAACCTATAAGAACAGAATAAAACCCTTTCTTATTAAACCGGAAGCTGTTGCCAAAAAAATCGTTCGATTGATCAAATTCCCGAAAAGGGAGGTAAATATTCCTGTTCCAATGGCCATCGGCGCTATTCTTTATCAACTGGCTCCCGGGTTTTTTGAAAAAATCGCCGGAAACATCATCAATAAGAAGTAGCTAAGTTTATCAATAAACATCCACAAGCATAATTCGGTTTATTTTGCAAAAGAACACTCCGGTATGATTTCGGAGTGTTCTAAATTCCTTTACGCCAAACGGAATACGATCCCTTTTCCGCCCTTCGGATATTCCCATTTAATATTTTCATGTGGACATCCAATCCGGCAGCTTCCACATTCATGGCATCCTTCAAACCCAACGGCCATTCTTGTTCCTTCCCATTTATACACTTCTCCCGGGCAAAAAAGAGTACATAGTTTATCTGGACATTGGGTTAAACACACATCATGATCCAACACCGTCAAATGAGACTTTGTGTCTGCATTAAACCGAACCAAATACTGTTTCGCCTCTATATCCGCCTTTTTCAAAGGAATTGCGCTCATTATTTCATCACCTTCCATGCTCGATAGATATCGGAAAGGGCTTTAAATGTGCCCCGCCGTTGACTTACCATTTGCAAAATCTTCTTCTGTTTGTCCCTCTTCGGTGTTCCGTCAACGGTAAACATTTCGCTGGCTGCTTTATTTAGCATGGGGATATATTCCTTGAAATACTGCGGATTTTCTTCAAAGGTATGGGTCGCATCTTTATACTTCTTCAAGTCTTTTCCTACAAAGCTGTCCATGAGTCTTACCCGATAGCTATCCAGCATATTTTCTGAAAAATCATTGGCTTCCCTGGCCAAAAGAATCGTTTCGGCAGCCAAGCGGCCGGAAGTCATTGCCATGTTAGATCCTTCACGATGGATGGAATTAACCATCTGACCGGCATCCCCTACAACCACGACTCCGTGTCCTACCAACTTGGGCATCGCATGATATCCACCCTCTGGGATCAAGTGTGCCGCATATTCCTGGGGCTCGCCTCCATTGACCAGCGGACGAATTACAGGATGGTTCTTGACATAATCCAACAGGTCATAGGGGCGAAGTTTTGATTTAATCAAACTGGACAAAGTAGCCCCAACTCCGATATTAATGCTCTCCTTATTGGTGTAAATAAATGCCGTACCTACCATTCCCTTTGTTGCATCACCAAATAATTCGATGGTGCAGCCTTGGTTAGGCTCTAGATTAAAGCGGTCTTCAATTTTGGAAGCAGGCAGATTTAATACTTCCATCACAGCCAATGCAACTTGGGATGGTTTAAATTCCTTGTGGAATCCAAGGGATTTGGCCAATAAAGAGTTTACTCCATCGGCTAAAACCACAACGTCAGCATACACATCGCCATCTGGACGGTCCGTGCGAACTCCCACGACCCGACCATCTTCCACAATACACTCCTTCACAACGGTTTCATTTATTAGAAGGGCTCCGGCTTCCACGGCTTTGCTGGCAAACCACTGATCAAATTTCGCGCGCAACACGGTAAAATTATTGTATGGCTCTTCTCCCCATTCCAATCCCTTATATCCCATGGTTACGGCAGATTTCTCTCCCAGCATCCAGAAGCGCTGTTCCACAACGGGACGTTCTACAGGAGCTTCCTTGTAAAAACCAGGAATTAATTCCTCCATCTGTTTCCGGTACAGTACGCCACCCATCACGTTCTTGGCTCCCGGGTATTCCCCTCTTTCAATGAGAAGAACGTTAACCCCTGCTTTTGCCAAAGTATAGGCACAGGAAGTACCTGCCGGACCAGCACCCACAACGATGACATCAAACTTCTCAGCCATACTTGACTTCACCACCTTGTTGTATCGACTTTTTAAATTCTTCAATTAATTTAGGAACAACCTCAAAGGCATCTCCTACAATAGCGTAATGACAGTGATCAAAGATTGGAGCATTGGGATCGTTATTTATGGCAATGATTAACTCAGAATTTTGCATTCCCACCGTATGTTGAACGGCACCGGATATACCAATAGCAAAATAAATCTTTGGACCAACAGTTACTCCGGTTTGCCCCACTTGATGGGCATGACCGATCCAACCAGCTTCAACCGCATCACGGCTGGCACCAACTTGGCCTCCCAAAACCTCTGCCAATTGATGAACCAATTTAAATCCTTCAGCATCCCGAAGTCCCTTTCCACCAGCCACGATAATATCAGCTTCTTCGAGATTTACCTTTTCTCCCATATCTTTAATCATTCGAAGTACCTTAGTCTTCAGAGACTCTTCTTTCAGATCAATGGGTTCTTCCACAATTTTGCCTGCTCTACCCTTTATAGGTTCCATGGCCTTCATCACTTTTGGTCTGACGGAAGCCATCTGAGGACGATGTTCTTTACAAAGAATGGTCGCACATATATTTCCGCCAAAAGCGGGACGACTGGCTTCAAGAAGCCTTTCCTCAGTGTTAATATCAAGAATTGTGGTATCTGCTGTTAATCCAGTTTGTAAATCCGTAGCAACGGCACTCGCTAAGTCTCTTCCTGTAGCTGTTGCGCCATATAACAGGATTTCCGGTTTATACTTGTTTGTTAAGTCAACAACACCCTTCATATATGTCTCTGAACGATAGTCCTTTAAAATGGGATCATCAATAAGATAAACGGCATCCGCACCATATTCAAATAATGTTTGGCATAATGGCTTGACTTGGTATCCTAAAAGAACGCCGGCAAGCTCCACACCCAATTTATCAGCCAATTTCCGTCCTTCCCCTAACAGTTCAAGGGAAACTCCGGCAATTTTTCCTTCATGCTGTTCGATAAAAACCCAAACACCCTCGTATTCTGATTCCCGTACCTTCACAGCAGGTCCCTTTTGCTCTTCCTGAGATGCTTTTTCCTTCCCTTGCTGCTCTTTTTCCTTCCGCTTTTCATCTAAAGATTCCACTTTTCCCTGTGCAGCAGGCGCGTCCGTTTTTGTCTCTTCTACTGGTTTGGCTGCAGCATCTTTTTTCGGGAATTTTCTCATATGATCTGGTAAGGTGATGGCGTCTGTCGGGCAAACAGGGATGCAGGCTTCACATTCCACACACTTATCAGCAGTAACTTCACACTTATCAGGACCGAGATATAAAGCCCCATGAGGACAGGTATCAACACAGGTGCCACAGGATATACAGGCTTCTGAAATAAGAACTGGCACTTACGCTTCCCCCTTCCAGGCAAATAGTTCTTTTTTCTCTTTAAATAAAATGTCAATAACCTGACGAACTTGTTGATCGGCAGAACCTTCCAATTTCTTGCCGGCAGACGGCTTTGGAGGAGTAAACATTTTTCCTACAACGGTAGGTGACCCCTTTAAACCTAACTGGTCGCGATTTACTCCGGCCAGATCGTTGACCGTCCAAATGGTAGGCTGAAATCTCGCAGCTTTAATCATATTTGGAAGCGGAGAATAGGAAACCTCATTGATTTCCTTTTCTACTGTTAAAAGGCAGGGTAAAGTAGACTGTACCACCTGAACGCCAGTTTCAAGCTTGCGATGAACTGTAATTGTTTTATGATTTACATCAATTTCTTCAATTTTGTTGACAAAAGTAAGTGGCGGAATGTTTAATCTTCTGGCAATGCCGGGACCAACCTGTCCGGTATCTCCATCAATCGCCTGTTTTCCACACAAAATCAGATCAATTGGCTCTTTATCGGCAATTTGCTCAAGGGCCTTAAACAGTGCATAACTTGTCGCCAAAGTATCGGCACCAGCAAATGCACGGTCTGAAATAAGATATCCATCATCGGCTCCAATTTCCACACATTTCTTCAATGCACTGACCGCCTGAGGTGGACCCATGGAAAGGACTGTGACTTTTCCTCCATATCTCTGTTTTAATCGAACCGCTTCTTCCACTGCATGGGCATCATAAGGGTTCAAAATCGCAGGTGCACTGTTTCGGTCCAGCGTATTTGTCTTCGGGTTAATCTTGATGATCTTCGTATCCGGCACCTGCTTGACACAAACAACAATGTGCATAAGACTTACTCCCCTTTCGTTGAAAATAGTTAAGTTTGAGAAAAAAATAACATAAAAGATGGAATAAAAAAGTGAATTTTGTCACTTACTCCCCCGATAAAAGGCGGGAGCAGCTTTCTAAACACACTAAAAACATACAAAAAAAGTCCTATCATTCTATCATTCTCTCTAATTTCCTGTTTTCCTGCTGATATGTCTAAATTTATTCGATTTTTTTTGACAAAATTATGAATACCCACACACTTCAACTTTACCACAAAACCTGCTTTTGTGGATAAAAAATTACTTCCAAAAAAATTGGATGTTTTTATATTCCTATTTATTCAATATTTATGTTATGCACAATATTGTTAAGGATTTTGCTTTTGTGAATTTATGCTCTCATCTTAATCTTTGTGTTATGATGTTAACGTTTTCATTATACTTTTCTGGGGAGGCATCTTTTATGAATCAACTATCAAGAAAAGAAATTTGGGCTATAGGGTTAATGATGTTTGCCTTGTTCTTGGGAGCAGGAAACATGATCTTTCCCCCAATGATGGGACTCCAAGCTGGAAACGATGTATGGACAGCTGTTATTGGATTCCTTATCACTGGTGTTGGTTTGCCTCTGATGGGGGTAGCGGCAGTAGCATTAGCTGGGGGCGGTTTGCAGGATTTGGCATCCCGGGTAGATAAAACATTTGGCGTTATTTTTACAGTGGCAGCCTTTTTAGCCATTGGTCCCCTTTTGGCTATTCCAAGAACCAGTGCGGTTGCTTATGAAATCGGGGTGGTTTCGTTTTTACCCGATTCTTTTCAATCATCATCTATGATCTTTATTTTTTCATTTACATTTTTTGCTTTAACCTATTGGTTAGCTTTAAACCCGTCAAAACTAGTGGATCGGTTCGGAAAATTTATGACTCCGGTATTACTGACGGTGATCACAATTTTATTCATTAAAGGCGTGTCATCACCGCTTGCATCTGTTGGTGAAAGCCAATTCACCAATCCGTTATCCCGAGGGTTTTTGGACGGCTATAATACCATGGATGCCATTGCTTCTCTTATTTTCGGGTTATTGGTCATTGCCAGAATCCGCGAAAGGGGAGTAACAGACAAAAGGGCAATTACGAAGTTAACAATAAAGGCCGGAGTCATCGCTGCTGCAGGATTATCTTTCTTCTATGTAGGACTTGCTTACCTTGGCTCAACAAGCGGACAAGCCCTCGGTCCTGTGGAAAATGGCGGACAGCTTTTGGCAGGAATATCTCAGCAATTGTTAGGAACATTCGGGCTGGGACTCCTAAGTGTTGCCATCTTTTTTGCCACATTAACAACATCCGTTGGATTAGTTTCCAGTACCGGTGAATATTTTACCGATTTGTTTAAGAAAAAAATTCCTTATCCCGTGATGATTGGTATCATTACTGCCTTCAGTTTCGTCATTGCCAATACGGGATTAACCACGATTTTGAAGATTTCTGTGCCTATATTGGTTGCCATCTATCCAGTGGCTATCGTGATCATCCTTCTTACCTTAGCCCAGAACTTGTTTGGTGCCCACACCATTATCTATAAGGGCGGGGTAATTGGCGCAGGGATTATCAGTCTGATGGACGGTGTGAAAGCCGCAGGATTTAATTTGTCTGCCATCGACAATGTTCTCAGCCAAATTCCATTGATGGGAATCCTTATGGGCCAAGGTCTCGGCTGGATTATTCCATCCGCTATCGGAATCATTTGCGGAGCCATCATCATGAAAATCAGCCATAGAAAACCAGTGATGATGCCCGATTCATGATAATCATATAAAGATTGCTTTTACGATATTTATTCCAATCATAAAAAGGACAGAGGGAGTTTTCATTACCACCCTCTGTCCTTATTTTTTGCCCGATGACGAAGTGCCACTACACTCTGTAGTTCTTAAGCGTGAAATAAATACACGAAGTCCTGGATAAGTTGTCGACAAAAACGCAGCGTCCTGCTGCATTGTCGACATTGGCACGTCCTGTGCGGCACAACTAAACTTCAGCTGGAGAAGTACGTTCCACCCGAAGTAAGTTTCCTTTATATCCTTTGTTTTTTCTTGCTCTCCTCGGCTGCACTTTTGCCTGCCACATATCCGGTGACCATGGCGGCCGTCAGATTAAATCCTCCCGTATATCCTTGAATATCAAGGATCTCCCCTGAAAAGGCAAGGCCCTCCATGATTTTGGAGTGCATCGTCTTGGGATCAATTTCCTTGAGATTTACCCCTCCTCCAGTAACAAATGCTTCCTCGATGGAAAGAGTGCCATTCACATGGACGGGAAAAGCTTTTACTAATTTGGCAAGGTGATGCCATTTTTCTTTGGGGATGTGCAAAAAGGTCAAATCATCCTCCAAGCCTGCTTTTTGAAGAAGAATAGGAATCAACCGATCCGGCAAATATCCTTTTAAGACATTTTTGACGATTTTTTTGTGATGCTCCTCTGCCAAATGATAAATATCCAACTCAATTTCTTCGGTATTCTTTGCGGGAATCAGGTCAATCGTCATTAACAGTTTGGATACCCCATATTTTTTTAATCCTTTTACGACAAAAGAACTGCATCTTAAAGAAATAGGACCTGACAAACCAAAATGGGTGAAAAGCATGTCCCCTTCATGTCTGATGATCCTTTTTTCCTTTGGGTCCCACACCGTTAATTCCACGTCTCTAAGGGATAATCCCTGCAGTGATCTGTCTTGGATAAAATCCTCATCAGAGATAATCGGCACTTCCGTGGGGTATAATTCGGTAATGGTATGCCCTGCCTCCCTGGCCCAAGCGTATCCATCCCCCGTTGAACCCGTATGGGGAACTGACATCCCGCCAACGGAAATAATCACATGGTCTGAAAAAATCTTCTCTCCGGATTTTAAGAGTATCCCTTTCACTTTCTTACTGTCATGATCATACAGGACTTTCTCCACCGGAGAAAATTTCCGGATCTCTGCTCCAGTCTCCACCACCTTCTTTACCAGGGCATTCACTACATCTTTGGCTTTGTCAGAAACGGGAAACATTCGTCCTCTGTCTTCTTCCTTCAGTTGGATGCCAAGATCCTCAAAAAAGGCAATAATATCCCAGTTATTAAATTGGGAAAGGGCTGAGTACAAGAATCGCCCATTCCCTGGAATGTTTTTCACAATAAAATTGAGGTCTCCGGCATTGGTCACATTGCAGCGCCCCCCGCCGGAAATGGCCAGTTTGCGGCCAAGCTGTCCCCCTTTTTCCACCAGAAGAACCCTCGCCCCATGGCTCCCGGCAGCAATGGATGCCATTAAACCGGAAGGCCCTCCTCCTATCACAATGACATCAACATTCATCAGCAAAACACTCCTGTTCCGCAAATTCCACTTTCAATAGCTTGTCAAATGAAATAAAAGTGACTCCCGTTTCTGATGAAATCAGGATTTTCCTTTGGTAAACATCGATCTTCTCAATCATACCTGTTATCTCATGATAGGAGAACTCATCATAAAAACCAATAATCACGCAACATTTTTTGGCAAAGGCATGCTGAATCCGGCGATTCAACTCCTCCAGTTCCAATTGATCCAATTCAGGAGGTAGAAATCTGTTGCTTTCCTTTTTCTTTTTTGCCAGGGCTTCCACATGTTCCGGCAAAGTAAAACGGGAGCCTTCCCACAACATATTCCCTCTTTTCAGCGATTGATCCATCGTGCTTCCCCACCTTTTCATATACTCCTATGATTTATGATGTATATGCTTATTATATGGGAATATGTGTTCTGTATGCAAGTTGCGAATTTTTTTCCTCATTGTAACTGCTGGTAATCGTTTACCAGTCCAATTTAGTTCTACATATCCTACCTTCTTAAATCCGTTTCTTTCCCAAAAGTTTTCAACTTTCCTGTTATAATCAGTAACAACATCAATTCTTATAGATTTACTAGTAGAGGTTTTTATGTAATCTTCTATTTTTGTATATATTTCTTTTCCATATCCTTTATCCTTATAATCATTATGTATCATTAATAAGGATAAGTAACTTTCCTCTGCTATTTTAATATCCAAAATACCAAACGTTTTTCCTGCTGATTTTTCTATCATTTTATAAGAATTGAAACCTGCTCTTTTCATTTCTTCTAATTCTTCTTTTAACCATTCTATTGTTATCTCACTTCTATCCATGTGCTTTTGAAGAAATTCTGTATTTGAGTTATATATTTCTAAAACATCTTCAATATCCTTTTCTTCTACAGTAGATATCATAAAATTATCTGTTTCAAAAATCATTTTTACCACCTTTACTTTGGGCTGTTCGAATAAAAGACCAAAAGGATCATATAAAGACTAAAGATCAGCAATTATGATCACAGAAAAATCCTATTTCATTCGTAAAATATTTTTAGTATTATGGTTTGAAAGGTCTCACCTAATTTCAACTCTATTTAAGTTCAAATCAACCAGTGCATAATTGATTAAAGCTTCACAAGATTTTGTCATAATGCCTTTCCCTCCATATTTTTCAGCAAGCCAATATCCTATACTCGTTGATTTATGGAACCAATTAATTTTATGATATCCTATAACTCCAGCTATTTCTCCCTTATACCAAATCCCTGCTTGAAAACCATTATTTGATGCATATTGTTTCCTTGTCCTTTCAATAAATATCTTAGTATCTTCATAACTTTTTGAATCATCTACCCATGGTAGCCACTCTCTTAAATATTCTCTATTTGAATCAGTTAACTTATAAAGTTCTTGTGCATTCCTGATCTCAAGTAATCTAAGTTCTATATCAGTATCAACAATATATGTAAACATCATTCTCCTCCTATAACTTAAAAATTATACAGAATGAATTCACATAACCTTAACCCTGAAATTGAACTGTCTTCTAACGTTTACGTATTCACGACGCGAATGTGCTTCAGGTGAAGTCTGAACCTTAGAAATGCTTTTCTTATGTTCGGGCTTTACCGTTTCTGACATAGATATATCCATCATTGGATGGTGTACAGAATACAATAAGATACCATTTGGCTTTAAAACTCTAGAAAATTCAGAAAATGTATGATCCCACTCCTTTAAATAATGTAATGTTAACGAGCTAATTATAATATCATAAGTGCTCTCTTCATCCTTCATTGTTTACTCCTTTCAGATTTTATTCACCTTTAACATACTTATTCAAGAATGGCCCTTTGCATATCAGGTTCGGATTCACGAGGCCCCACCGCCTACAAGCATCCCCGAGCCTTAGATAACACCTTCTTTAAGCTCGGGGATGCGAACACGATTAGCGAATGATGTCACTACACATGCTTTCAGTTACTAGAAAAACAAAAAACAAATACATCTAAATTGTCAGAAATTTAACGCTAATTGTTGATTATCCCATTCATCTTACCTCATAATGAATTTGTACAAATTGTCCGTAACGAGTGGTTTCTTTTAAGTGCAATTTATATTCAGGATTATCAGCTTTGAACAGAGGTATTCCTTTTCCTAGCATAATAGGGATAATGGTAATGATAAATTCATCAACCAACTTCTCTTTTAAGAAAGTGTCCAATAATTCCGCACCACCAACAAGCCAAATGTTTGTACCTTCTTGTTGTTTTAATCTTCTTGTGAAACTGACTACATTTTCACTTACAAAATCAACATATTGATCTTCTCTACTCTCTGAAGTAGAAAACACATAGCACTTTTTCTGAGGATATGGAAATTCATCCACTAAGGTTAACACTTGGTCATAAGTTTTCTTCCCCATTAGGACAGTATCAATAGTTTTATAAAATTCTGCATATCCATTGTCACCTTCTCCTTGGGTTTCTGCCTCAAGCAACCAATCGATATCCCCGTTTTCCCTAGCAATATATCCATCCACGCTTATTGCTATATATAAAATCACTTTTCTTTGTGTGCCCATAAACAACCCCCTAGTTATAAAAAAATTTATTAAGCTTTTTGCTCCTCCGTTATTATCGCCATTAGCTTAACAATACAATCTTAAAAGTGTTCTTACGGTTATATGTTTTAATTTTTTTGTCTGTTTTTCTATAACGTTGGCGTTCGATCCAACGGACTCTGAATACGCAACACAGCGACTTGTCATTACTGCGATTCTACAAGGGACAAAAACAATGGGGAAGAAATCAAGTCTTCGTTGATCATGTATTAAAAGAATTAGGAGAATTACAGGATTGCGGACACAAATCATCAATCGCTTTTTAGAGGAGAGATGAAAATCGGCTATTAGGTCAAAAACCCTTGAGAGATATAAAAGCCTCTGCTAAAGCAGAGACTTTAGGCACTTGCATTCTTTTTCCGTTTTGACAACCACCTTTTTACCCGGTTACCTTCAGCCAGCTCGATGGCTTCCTCTGCCAAGGACAGGGATTGCTGATAATCAAATTGGCGGAAGGCTTTTTCAGCATCCGTCAATAGTTGATTGATTTGATCAGATTCCCGACGATAGCGATTCCCGTACTGAATGGCCTCTTCGGAACGGATGCACAGTTCCACCAATTCATAGATCATTTCAACGGTATTGGTTACCTGAGTATTCGCTTCCTGAAACAGAAAGGATACTTTCTTAATGTCCAGGGGAGCTTCCTGCATCTTCTCGTCCACTTCATGCAACATTTCCTGGGCAATATGAACGCCATTAATAATATGATCAGGAATGCCAGGCAAACGGCTTCTTTTCATTTCTTCCACAGCCCGGCGAAGCTGCTTTGATAAATTTAGCATGTTCTCCTTGATCTCATCCTCATCCTTCTTCAGATTGTTAAGGAGTCCAAGGATCTGATTTTTCCTTTTATCCAGCTCTTCTATGAGCCCTTCAATCTCTTTCAACTGAGCAAGGGAATCAGAAAAACTTTGCAGATGTTCTTTTATCAACCCGGTGGAACGGTGCAATTTTTCCTTTACCTGATTGACCTGGCTATCAAAATCACGGAAGTCATCAAATAACTCTCCTTCATCCAGTTGATACCGATCATGAAGATGTTCCAACTCTTTAAGAATGATTCCCCTTTCATGATCGATAACGGATAACCATTCAGGAAGCCGGTGGAAAAGATCAATCACCTGCTCTTTGTTTTCCTTTTCCTGTTTCAACCGAGTTATCCATTCAGTCATTTGGGACTTCAACCGATCCATCTTTTCCTTCAGTTTTTCAAACTGCCCCTCTTCCCAATCCACCAATAGACGTAAGCGTTGCTCCTCCATCCCCTTTAGCTGTTCATCTGTCAAAATGTAGTCAACACGAACCCCTTCTGATCTGAATTCAGCGATTAAATCTTGTAAATTCGTCATTTCATTTTTTAGTTCCTGTTCCACTTCATGATAGAGGGAAGCTGCAGACAAAATATACTCATGCAGCTTCTCCAAGTGGGCGTAAAGTTCGGCCCATCCCCCATAAGTAGCTACCACATCATTCCCCTGCATGAGGTCAACCAGCCTGTTCTCCCATTTCTCCAACTTTTCTAGCTCATTGGCGAAGCTATCAAAAGTTACATGATGCTTTGTCTTCAGTTGATTAAATACAGTTTTAACAGCTTCTTTTTCTTTTTTTACCTTCATGGAAAGGTCTATCGTATGATTCTGGGTGCTTTCTACCTCTTTAAACTGCCCTTTCATAGACTCCAATTGGGATTCAACATTTTTCAGATGGATCTCCATCTGATCGATTAGGTACCAGCCTTTTTTAAAACGAAAACGATCACAGTATTCCTCTGCCTCCATCATTTGAACTTCTATCTCAGGAAGGCCTTTTTCTAGGATATGATTGGCCTGATCCAATGTATTGATCAGAAGCTGCTTTGTTTCTCCCTCATATTTTTTTACTTCATTTTTTTCTGAAAGGACAAAATTGGCCATCTGTTCATTTAATTGATCCTTCCACTCTTCCATGCTATCAATGGCAGATAATAATCTTTTTCTTCTCCAGTAAATGATTAATCCAAAGACCAACACAATAAAAAGCAGTGTAAGGAAAATGATGAACCACAAGGGGTAGCCCTTTTTTACTTCTTTGTTGACCAATGGATTTCCGTCAACGACAGTGCCCTGCTCTTTTTCCTTTTTGATTTTGCTTTTTTGAACCTCTTCACTGATTTGCTGGATGAATGTAAGAATTCCAGTGGCATAATTCCCTTCCTTTGCATAGGGAGTATAATAAAACGAGAGCTTGTCAAGAATCATTTTTTTATTAATCCCATTTTTCTCTAATTGAGATCCTGGTTTAATCGCAATGGTATTATCACTGGAATTAATGACAATTAACATGCCGTTATCGGAAATATTATATGTATCAAACAATTCATCGGTAAATTGGTCAATGGTCAAGGGACTTGTCTCTTTTACCACCACGATTTTATACTCTTCCGGCAACTGATTGACTAGAGAGGTAATCTGTTCTTTTTCAGGTCTTTTAAAAAAATCAGCCTCATCTTGAACCACTTCATCGGTTTTCTCAGGTAACTCAGCGGAATAACCTGTCTCTGTGATAAAAAGAAACCCAATGAACAATATGAATGTAAAAAACGCTAGAAAAGTCTTCTTCATGTCCCCAAATCCCTTCTATCAAGATGCGTCAGAATACCGGAATATTTATCCTTTATATCTCTTCTTTTTCGACAATTTTTTTATTTTTCCTCTCTTCTTTCCAGAGAAAAATATTGAATGCGAATCCATTGACCAATGATTAATAAAACGGTAAATAAACCGAGAAGGATCAGGAGCCTTCCTTTGTTCTCTTCAAAATAAACCAGATCGTATCCCATTAAGGACTCCAAAAATACCATGGGCATTTTTCCGAAAAAGGTTCCCCAAAAAAAGGTTCTTCCTCTCATCTCGGTGAGTCCAGCAGCAGTATTCACCAAGCTGGAAGGAATAATAGGAATGAGACGACCCAAAAAAATCAAAAGAAAACCATTTTCTTTTGCATATTGGTTAAAACGCGTGTAGAATGCGTATTTTCCCATTTTTTTGACTGCCCAATCTCTTCCAATATAACGGGCAAACAAAAAGCCAATGACCGCTCCGGCTACAGATGAAATCCATGACAAAAAATAGCCCCCGGCCAAGCCAAAAACGATGACATTGGCTCCAGCCAGTAGAACAAAGGGAATAAAAGGGAAGAAAGTCTGTAATAAAACCAGGAGAATACTAAAAAAAATGGCGACCCAACCAAAGGAATGGATGTAATCGGCAATCTGTTCCACATTTTTTGTTTCCAATTGGGCAATAAACCCTGTTTTCCAAAGGATAAAACCGCTTCCGACAAAAAGAAGCAGAGCAGCGATGATCTTCTTCACCTTAAACCTCCTGAAAATGACTTTCAACCTTTTCATTATACCAGGTAAAAATTCCATTTCAAAATAAAAACCCCAAGATTAAGCACTTGGGGATGTTCCAGCCATCAGTCAAAATGATCTTTTATAAACGTCAAGAAAACCAAAAAGCAAAATAGGATTGTGTATCATAAACACAATCCTATTGATGAGATAAGCTATTGGAAGTTTTTTATTACCCAGGTTCAATGATCCCAAGGCCTTTTTAACATATTTTCATCATTTAATAAGTGATCGGGAACTTCTATTACCATTCTTAGAAGGTTAGAGCCAAAGGATTTTCCCAAATTGTCTGTTCTTAAAGATGATGCAGCTCCTCCGCCAAGGGCCTCCTCCAACACAAATTTCAAGGCCAAGATATTAGGCACTTCATATCTGGTCACTTCCCCAAATACCAAATCTTTAAAGTGCTCCTTAACCCTTTCTGCTGTCACTTCCTTTAAGAATACCTGATACATTTCCGGCGTTCTGGCAAACAAGCCAATATCGCAGGTATTTCCTTTATCCCCGGAACGGGCCTGTGCCACATGTTTTAATTGTATAGCAGCCATCCCCTCACACCTCCTCCACATTCACTTCTACATTGCATTCAATCAGTTCCCGTGGAATCAGCACGGACCAGAGTCCGCTTAATTCCCTGACAGAGGACATCCCATGAAGTCCTCCGATGAAAGGCGGACCATTCAGTGCCAAAGGAGGAAATAACCTTCCAAAATTTTGCGCTTCTGAACGATCGCTCGTTCGAATCGCAACCCGCAAATAAATTTCATTTAAATTTTCCTCATCTATCGGTGTGGCCAAAGGGCCATGTATCGAATTATACCCCAAATATTCCACAAGATAATCCTCATATTGGATCCCATATAAATCCATCTGTTTGCGGATAATTTCTTCCGCCTTTTGAGCCTTTTTCATGGCATCGGGCCACGAATATCCTACCAGTCCCTGTCCAAGGTATCCATTGCGATAGCCCATGACCGCCTTAAGCTTGGGAGGAGCAGGTTTTCCCTTAGCCCCGGTTACCTCAACCTGATCAGGACCAATCTGATTAAAACGAACATTAGACCAGTCACAGATCACATCAGGGGATATATATTCGCTTGGATCATGAATTTCATATAAGAACTGTTCCTTTACCGTATCAACAGATACCCTCCCTCCAGTGCCTTCAGGCTTGGTTAGGAAAGCTTCGCCGTTTTCAGAAACTTCACAAACGGGATAGCCAATGCTTTCAAAATTTTCGATATTCCACCAATCTCCACTAAAATTCCCCCCTGAAGATTGAGCAGAGCATTCCATCAAGTGACCCAACAGGACCCCTTGAGATAACTTATCCCAATCATCAGTGGACCAGCCAAACTCATAAATCATCGGGGCCAAAAATTGGGCAGAGTCTGTCGTTCTTCCAGTGATTACAATATCCGCACCCTGACGAAGACATTCTACAATGGGGTGAGCTCCTAAATAAGCGCTAGCAAACATCAGCCGATCCCTAACCCTGTCAAAGGGTTCACCTGTTGTATAGTGGTCGAGGGAAACACCTTTTTCGAGGAATTCATTCAAATAAGGAAAAATGTTATCCCCTGATGCAATCCCTACCTTTATCCCGCTGATACCCATTTCTTTGGCGATGCGAAATACTTCCCGACGGGCTCCTTCCGGATTGATTCCTCCGGCATTGGTAATTAATTTAATTCCTTTCTCCTTCACATAGGGTAGCAGGGTTTTGGCAGTCACGGAAATATCTTTCGTATACCCCTTCGAAGGATCTTTTTGCCTATCCTTTTGCAGAATGGACATGGTTAACTCCGCTAGACAGTCAAAGCTGATGTACTGGACATTTCCAAACTTGGCCATATTCAAAGCCCCATATATGGTATCTCCATAAAAACCCTGCCCAGCACCAATACGGATCTTTTTCATGCCTCATCTCCCCCTCCTTAAATCTGCCTTTCAAGTTTATTCATTCTACATTATTATGAAACCTCCTGCTGATAAATACTAATTTTTTAAATAAATAGTAAGATTCCGACTAATTTCATTGCTTTTTACTCATAACTTCAGAACATGGCTCATATACATAAGTAGAATGTCCCACTTCAAATCCTGGAGGGATTCCTATGTTTCATTCTATTCGTTTCTGGAGAAATTACGGGATCATTGTTAGCTTTCTATTGTTGTTAAGCCTTCTTTTTCAATCTGGTCAAATATTTGAAGCTGTACCCAGTTTTGAAGAAGAAATCATCTGGAAAACTTACCCGTTTCCTAATGAGCATTTTCAAATCGCATTTCCCTCCACTACTTCCATACAGCCGATTCCTGTAGGGGGAGAAGTTTTATATAATTTGAGGTTTGTAGATGGAAAAGGCAGATTCCATGGACTGATTCAGCGTTGGAAAATTGAAGACCTTCAAAAATTTGTAACAGAAGCAAAAATCCATGGAGAGGGGTTGCTTTCCTATAACATAAAGAATTATGGGAAAAATGACATGTCCGGCATCCTGTTGGAATATGAACAGCAAACCCCTTCCGGTGAAGTGATTGCTGCAAGGGATTTATTTCTCAGGAGCAAGAATAAAGGCGAAGTATATCGCATTGCTTTTTTTGTTCCCAAACAAGCAGAAAAGCCATGGCACAAAACGGTTTTTGATACCATGGTTTCTACATTTAAACCTATTTAGACTAGTCTATAGATGTCGAACTAAACATCCATGACCTGTAGAGTCACAAATTGATATGAAAATGTATTTTCATATCAAAGATTCACACGTCTGCTAGTCGAGTTCGGGCAATAGATGTTATTAAAGTCGGCTTCAAGGCTAAAGAACGGAGCCCTCAAAAACATCTGGGTATTTCAACGATGGATTCAGTTTGAGGGCTAATTCCCGTTCTCTAGCCTCACAGCTTAAGTACGAACTCGAAGGCTGTCCTTAGTGAATTCTTTGATATGAAAATAATTCCCTCCCTGGGCATACTGATCTAAAAATGTCAAGTGCATGGAACCAATTCCCAGCAAAAAATGGGTATAGGGATGCCCGGGATAATCGTTGTAAATGTTTCCAGTAGTTATTATGCAGTATTCTTCTGAACTTCGTATCCTAATTGACGCACCTTAGCGATAAAATATCTTTCCATTCGTTCTTGGTTTCGCTTCTGTAAAAAGTCTTCACCTAACTCTTTATAGTGATCATCGTTTAA
>NZ_JAKIHL010000040.1 GCF_021608135.1 Microaerobacter geothermalis | reverse complement strand
GATCAGAGACAAACAGTAATTTGATATTCGTGCTCGCAGCAACAGGAATTTGTGCTCAATGATCGATGCTGTCCGTTTAGTTCGCGGGGTCTGATATTGCTACCACCATAAAGATTTACGACTTACCCATTCCCCTGTTCAATTTCCATTATGAGAAGATAACGATGATACAGTAACTAGGTAACTACTGGATGGAATTATTTTCATGAGAATTTGTGACCCTTCGGGTCATGTAAGTTTAGTTCGCACTCTATTCCGCACGGTAGTAAAGGACCCCGTCCCTTTCTTCGATCGCCACCCGGCCTTCCTTTTCCAGATAATCCAAATGACCAATTGTTTCAGACATGGTTAGCGGAAGCTGTTTTTCAAAAATTGAAGGGAACAACAGGGTGGATATTTCAAATCCGGTCATTTCTTTATCCTTTAGCAGCATAAGAATATGGCTTGCCCGTTCTTCATGTTTGGTTAATCTCCGACGAATGACTTCCTTACTCTCGATCAAAGGACCGTGTCCAGAAATTATTTTAGTTAACGGTAGGTCCAAACAGCGCTGCAAGGACTCCCGGTATTGAATGAGCGTAAGGGGCCGGTCCTCTCCAGGGTGGATGGGAGGTTCAATAAACGCATTGGTCGAGATATGCTGAATAATGTGGTCTCCGGCTATAAGAACTCCATCAGACTCCCGATAAAGGGAAAGATGGGATTGGGAATGACCAGGAGTATATATCACCTTCCAATCAGAATGTCCCGGTACCGGCTGCTCATCAATCAACGGAATATCCACCCAAGCCTTTTCTGTGAAGGTATTCATCAATTTTCGAAAATGGGATATTTTGGCTAAATATGGTTCCGGCAGTCCATGCCGGCGATAAAAATGAAGGAAAAATTGATCATGCCATTGAAGAAATGCCTCGTCCCAAGTGATGTAGGGAATGGCTTGCGGATGAGACAAAGAAACACAATCTGTTTCCCCCTGAATATGGGAAAGTAAACCGCAATGGTCAACATGATGATGAGTAAGCAGCACCTGATCGATATCCCGAAATCTGTATCCCAACTTTTTTAATTGATTTTGTAAGCATTGAAGCCCTTCTTCCGTTTTCACTCCGGTATCGACAAGGGTAAGAATATCCCCCTTGATCAAATAGGTGTTAATCGGACCTACTGAAAACGGTGTAGGCAATGTGATTTTTAATACCCCTTTAGCAACTTCTGTCATTTTCACTGCCATCACTTACTCCCTCCTAAAACCGACTGAATGTTCACTCATTTATCCCTTTAGAAAAAGAGGCAATCGCCCCGTTTTCCTGCTCTAAGGATTGTTCTCCTTGCTTCCATTATTTCTTTTCCGTGTGATTTGTCTCCATGGCAATAGCAGCTTCATTGGCTATAATGACCCGGTTACGCCCCATCCGTTTTGCCTCGTATAACGCTCGATCGGCCACATTAACGAGTACTTCAACCGTTGGAGGTGCCTCCTTTGACCAGTAAGCCACCCCGCTTGAAATAGTCACCTGAGGATCCGTTGATTCCATTACCTTTAAGCGAATCCGTTCTGCGATCGTGGTCGCCACTTCCAAAGGAACCTTTGGCAGATAAACCGCCAGTTCTTCTCCACCCCATCTGGCTGCAATATCACTTTGGCGAATATTGGCTTGAAGCACTTCTGCCACCTGGATCAGTACTTGATCTCCAACTTGATGACCATACGTGTCATTTACTTTTTTAAAGTGATCAATATCAATCATAATTAGAGTCCCATCAGGGTCCTTCATCAGGGATAATTGAATTTGCTCATCAAGATAACTTCTTGCGTGAAGACCCGTTAGATGATCGGTAATCACCATCCGCTCCACTTCCGTATGAAGAAGGGCATTTGTTAAGGCCAGTGCCGTATGTTGGGAAATGGTTTGCAGCAATTTAAAATCATCAAAAGTAAAGGCGCTTGCCCTGGAGCTTAAAACCAGAATCGCTCCCATTCTTTTCCCATCCGATACAATAGGGACAGCCAGCAGCGATCGAAAATGTAATTCTAAGATATCCGCAATCCGTTTAAAATCCTCCATGTAATCCTTAGACACATCAGTTAAAATAATGGAGTCGTTCTGCTTAATGACTCGTTGGAAAACTTGTAATGAGACTGGAAGATTTTTTCCGACGCTGGATGGATCAGAACTGGATCGGACATGGAGATTCTCGCCGTCTAAAAGCATCACACAGGTGTAGTCTGCGCGAAAGGTTTCCAAAAGCTGATCAGAAATAAACTGCAGCAATTCTGTCAAATTTAAACTTTGATTCAACCTTTGGGCCATATTATTAATTAATTGCAGGTCCCGGTTTAGGTGACGGGATTGCTGATATAGCTGGGCATTCTCGAAGGCCGATCCGGCTACATCAGCAAGGAGAGCCAGAAAGTTAATTTCTTCCTTATCAAAATATACGGTTTCATCAGAGTTCATAAATAATATTCCATATACTCCCTGTTTTCCGCGAAGGGGAGCTGCCAATGACGTTCCATGATCACAAAAATCTTCCTCTGGATCGGTGGTACAGATGACCCGGCCTTCCATATAAGCTCTCCCGGTGATATCCGATTCTCCATAGTTGACAGTAAACGTTTTTACCGGAAGGGAAGAGGAAATATCCTGGGATAACCATAAATCCACTTCAAACTGGGGATAAACCGTTCGAATATTATTAATAATCTCAAGAAGAACCTCATCCACATCAATTGAAGCATGGATTTTTTGCGTGACCTGAAATAACATCTCTCTTCTTTTGGCTTCTATCTTCATGCTCTCAAATTCTTTTTTTTCCATGTATAAAATGGCAAACATTCGGGCCAATCCTTCTAAAAAGGCAGAAAAACGCGGTTTCAATTCTTCGCGGATATAAAGAACTATCGTTCCATAAAATTGGTCTTTTTCCTCTAGTAAAATCTCGGTCTTTGAGATTGACGGATTTAATTGAGGATTTCCAAACCAAGGGCAATTCCCATGGATAAATTGGTCCAGAATTTCTCCGTCTGAACCAATAAATTGGACAACGGCTTCCACATCGTCCAAATACTCTGCAAATTCCAACATACACTGCTGAAAAATTTGGATTTTCAGCTTCTTCATCACAATCATCCTTTAACAAATCCTATTTGTATTTACGCCTTACATCGGGTAAATCTATAGATAGTCCATGTCATTTACTTTTAAAATCTTCCATTTTTGATCCACATGGACAATCTGGGTAATACTGGTATTCCCTATCTGATCACACTCGGTTCCTAAACCCCGTAAAAAAGCACGAATCAATCCGCCATGACTAACCACCAGAATATGTTGGCCCTTATGTCGTTTGGCGATGGTCAAAAGGGATTGATCTGCCCTTTGTATTAATGATTCCATCTTTTCTATGCCAAATTTTCCGCCGGTGTTCGTTCCCGAATCCCATGAATGTCCTGGATATTTAACTTCTATTTCTTGACTCGTCAATCCTTCCCATTCCCCAAAAAAACGCTCCCTTAATTCCGGAACAAGATTTACGGGTAACTGCTTGTGCTCGGCAACTAATTGAGCGGTATGTAACGCCCGTTCCAAATCACTTGAATATATCCAATCAATAGGAATATTCTTAACTTTCTCAGCCAATCTTTTCCCTTGTTCAATTCCTGATGGGGATAACGGAACATTCCTGTGGCCTTGAATTCTTCCTTCTTTATTCCACATGGTTTCTCCATGTCTCACAAGATAAATGGTTGTCATTTTCAAACTCCTAAATAAAATATTGCCTGAACTACATTATACGATAAATATTCTAAAGTGATATACTTAATTTTTTATTTACTCATTATTTTTGTCGTTTATCTTGTAATGTGATAAAATATTGTAAACTCGCCCTAATGTGAAAGGAGAAGAAATGTGACGTCAACATGGCATCGTTGGGTAATCCCAACTGTTATCATCATTATAACGATTATTATAACTAGTCTAGTTATTTATACAATCAAATTTTCTTTTCCGTTTATTTTTGCCTTAATTTTAGCGGTACTCTTTGAGCCCATCGTTCAATTCTTTGAGAAACTGCTGGTAAAAATCAAGTATATAAAGGAACCAAGGCCTCTGGCAGTGACCTTAAATTTTCTTTTGTTTTTGCTGCTAAGCTTTATCCTCTTTTATATTATCTTTACAAAAGTGGCCATCCAAACCATTGCTTTAATGGAGCGATTACCGGAATATCTATCAGAATGGGGAACGTGGACCTATAATTTTCTTATCCAAGCCCAAATTTTTTATCAAAGTCTCCCCACTGAAACATTAGATACCATTAATAAGGGAATAAGCAGCCTTGTGGATTGGGGAAAAAAAACCTTTGAGTGGATTTCCGGCTTCATTCTTAATTTGGTATCGGCCCTTCCCAATACCTTTATCGGAGCCGTTGTTTTTCTGATCGCCCTTTATTTGATGAGCCTTCATCTGCCTAAATTAAAAAAAAGCTTTTTAGATCTTTTTGAAAAGGAAACTGAGAAAAAAATTAACCATATCCTCTTTGATTTAAATCATGCCATTATAGGATTCGTAAGAGCCCAATTGATCATCAGTCTCCTGATCTATATCATTACATTTATCGGATTGTTAATTCTGGATGTAAAGTATGCTTTCGCCATATCCTTTTTTATCGTGATTGTTGATATATTACCCATTTTAGGTACAGGTTCTGTCATTATCCCCTGGTCCATTTACCGGTGGATACAAGGGGAGAGCAGCATCGCCATAGGACTCCTTATCTTGTATCTTGTCCTTGTTGTATTCAGACGAATTGTTGAGCCTAAAATTTTGGGGGAGAATATTGGATTAAGTGCTCTAGCCACAGTGATCAGCATGTATCTGGGATTTAAAGTGGTTGGTGCAATCGGCTTATTTATCGGTCCTTCCCTTTTTATTCTTGTGAAAGCGATACGCCGGGCCGGTTTCTGGCAAAAAAAGATTTCGTTGTAAAAAATGGGGAATGGGACTTGACAATGGATTCTGTTATTTTATAATATATTTCATGTGTATCTAAGGTAGCAAATGATTTTTAGGTAAAAACGATGGTTCACCCTCTAATTTTTATCTCTTATGAATCAGCGGCTGAATCTTATTCATAAGGAGCACGATGCGAAAGCGGCTACCCTTCGAAGTTCGTGTATAAGATAAAAATTGCCCATCGGAAGTAAACACCTAAATATCTTATTGAAAAGGAGAATGAAATCATGGCACGTTATACTGGACCTCGTTGGAAGTTAAGCAGGCGTTTAGGCATTTCTTTAAGCGGAACCGGAAAGGAATTAAAGCGTCCTTATCCTCCAGGACAACACGGACCCGGACAGCGCAAGAAATTAAGCGAATACGGATTACAGCTTCAAGAAAAACAAAAGCTTCGTCATATGTATGGAATAAATGAAAAGCAGTTCCGTCGTACATTTGTAAAAGCAAATAAAATCAAAGGGGTCGTTGGTGAAAACTTCATGATCCTTCTTGAATCCCGATTAGACAATCTCGTATACCGCTTAGGACTAGCCCGCACCCGTCCACAAGCCAGGCAATTGGTGACACATGGTCACATCACAGTAAATGGGAAAAAAGTGAATATTCCTTCTTACCAAGTAACTCCTGGAGATATCATCGGAGTACGCGAAAAAAGCCGCAATCTCTCCATTATTAAAGAGTCTTTAGAAGAACGCGCTTATTTGCCAGATTATTTGACCTTTAACGAACAATCCATGGAAGGGACCTATACCCGCCTTCCTGAGCGTTCCGAACTTCCAGCGGAGATTAACGAAAAGCTGATCGTTGAGTTCTACTCACGTTAATCCTATGAAAAACCTGCGGATTTCAAAATCCGCAGGTTTTTTATTTGTTATCCCCCAATCACTGGGAGAAGAAGATCAATTTGATCCCCATTATTTAACACATCATCTGCATGGGCAATTTTGTCATTAACAGCCACAAGGGCTTCAGAATCCCAAACGATTCCATGTGTTTCAACAAAATCTTTAATGGTCTGGTTCTCTACTATCGGAAATAAACCGTGAAGATCCTGCCGCCAGGGAATATAGGAAGTAACCTTAACGTGCATATTCACCTTCAGCCCCAATGGTTTCAAGTTCTTCTTGATTTACATCAAACACCTGACCATTGGCTGGATTTTCTTCGATATAGAAATGTTCAGGCAAACGATCATCTGCTTTGGTAAATCCAGCCTTTCGATTAAATTGATGTTCCCATTTCAAAGTAAGACGGCCCATATTTTTAATATCTTCAGCAGTGATATCCATCCCAATATAACCGGATACCAATTGAGCCATGACTTCAAACCTTCCTGCCACCGCAGAAGCCGAAAAATAACAAAGACCTAACCCATCATAAATGGCATTCACTTCCTGGGCTTGACGTGAAGCCTCCACTTGTCCTTCAGGGCTGTGATGATCCACTTGGGCTCTGATCGTTTGTCCGGCAGTATGGTCAGCACCCTGAGGGGAGGTGGCATAGGTCACTCCCAATCCCTTGATGCCTCGAGGATCATAAGCAGGCATTGACTGACCCTTTACCACAGGAACCCGCCGGATTCCATAGATCTTTCCTACGAGAGCGGCTCCACCACCAATGATGCGTCCCAGAGGCTTTCCTGCCTCCAAATCAAGAAGGATGGATTTGGCTCCTTCGACATCACCGAAGGAGATCACACCCGCATCCATTGCTACTCCCAAGGCAGCACCAATTTCAATGGTATCCACAGCCAATTCATTACAAAGTCTATTTAATTCTGCAATCTGATCCAAATTCCCGATTCCTAAATTGGAGCCCAAGAGACCAATGTTTTCATACTCAATGGGTGATGTGACCGTTTTTCCTTCCTCATCGGGATAGATGTTTGAGCAACGGATCAGGCAGCCAGGCATACAAGCATGGGTAGCGGTTCCTTCTCCCCCCCGTTCCAAGATGGTTTCCCGAAGAGTTTCTCCGCTAATGGCTTCGTAATGCTCAAAGCTTCCCGTTGAAAAATTTCTAGTGGGAAGGGCCCCTAATTTGTTGGTGGTTTTTACCAGGCCAGCGGTACCCAACTCAGGAAAAACCTTAGCGGTTCCAGGAGTTTCTCTTAACCATGTCGTATACATTTTCATCGATTCCTTAAATCTTTCTGGATCCTTCGGTCGATTTCTTTCCACCCCAGCATCATCCAGTACAACGGCTTTAATTCCCTTTGAACCTGCTACCGCTCCCAAACCCCCTCTGCCGCAGAAGCGAGTAGGTGAACCATCCTTATCTGGATTGGCTATGGCAGCTGTATTCATTTTAAACTCCCCTGAAATTCCTATTAAATAAAAACCAATTTCCTTTCCATAGGTTTGATAGAGGATATTTGTCGCTTCACTGATTCTTTTTCCCAGCAGCAGATCGGCCCTTTCAAAACGGACCCCGTCTTTATTGATATAAACGGTATAAAAGTCATCACGAATTCCCTCGAAGATAATGGCGCGATATCCCAATCTACCCATCTTTAATCCGGCGATTCCACCGGCATTGCTTTCTTTGATGCCGCCAGTTAACGGGCTTTTCCCACCAATCGAACTTCTTTCTGCACTGGATACCAATGAACCAGTTAAAACTCCATTGGCCATAATCAGCTTATTGTAAGGACCTAAGGGATGACAAGTGGCAGGAACTTCATCATGAACGAGCTTAGAAGTAAGAGCCCTTCCTCCAAGGGCAAGAAGCTCAGCCGGGACTTCTTCTTCTTGATAAGACAGTTGGCCCATATCAATTCGCAAAATTTTCAATGATTTCTCCTCCCTGCTACGAAAATTGAAAATCATATGTCTTTTCTAAAAAGATAACATATTTGATCGCCATTTTCATTCATTTTTCGTGCTGGGAAACAAAAAATCAATAAACCTTTCCGCAGTTGGTTGTGGTTCATGATTGGCAAGACCCGGTCTTTCATTAGCCTCAATTATCACATACTGATTGTTCCGGTAATCCGGGATAATAAAGTCTAATCCCACAACCGGTATATCCAGAATTTTGCTGGCCTGCTCTGCTATTCCTCGAAAAAAAGGTGAGATCAAGGGAGTTGCGTCCAAGATCGTCCCGCCTGTATGATAATTAGCGGTTTTGCATACCTGTAGACGTTTGTTTTTTTCCAATACCGAATCCCAATGATATCCTTCCTTATTTATGACTCGAATCGTTTCAGAGTGAGTCGGAATTTGTGATTCTCCTTGGGATTTCTGATATAATTCTCTGTTTTTCATTTCTATTAATTCACCAACGGCAAGCTTCCCATCCCCAATAATGAAAGCCGGGATTCTCTCAATGGCAGCAACAAATCGGTGATCAATGACAATCATTCTCACGTCATGTCCCCTGACGTACTCTTCAATAATCACATCACTGCTGAAACTTCGTGCCTGTATGATGGCTTCTGCTGCTTCTTCCCTGGTATCAATATCAGCTGTAATTCCCTTTCCCTGTTCCCCCTGGGAAGGCTTAATGACAATGGAACCCCAAACTTTGAGGCAACCGTATACTTTATCCTGATCCCGCTTATCCAGCATGGTTTCCAAACAATCCCCATACCGGACAGATATCTGTTCCTGAAAAGGAACACGAATGCCCGCCTGTTTTAATCGGCGATGGGTTAAACGTTTATCATCACAAAAGAGCCTCTTTTTTCACATGTTCAAAGATGGTATATGGAGCAGGAACAACGGCATGGAAGGTAAGATAATAATGAAAGGCAGTACGGGACAGCTCTGAACTTACCACTCTGGCTTCCTTCAAAGCCTGTATATTAGAGGCAAAGAATAATTGATTTCTCTTCTCCGTGTAATAAAGGGGCTTAATACCCAATCTGTCCCTACCCAACAAAAAACGTTGATGGTTCTGGTCATAAATACAAAAGGCAAACATGCCATTTAACCGTTTTACAAAGTCATCTCCCCATGCATGATAACTTTTTAATATCACCTCTGTATCGCTGTTGGAAAAAAAGCGGTACCCCTTATGGATTAACTCATCCTTTAATACCTTGTAATTGTATATTTCTCCGTTATAGGTAATGGACAAGCCCAAATCTGTGTCTTCCATTGACTGATGGCCATGATGGGTTAAATCAATAATGCTTAGACGCCGATGGCCAAAGGCAACTCCCGGTTTACACATCATTCCCTGATGATCCGGACCCCTTTTTTCCAGGGCAGGCAACATCGCATGTAACTGACTCTCATTCGGCACCTCTCTTTTAAAATCAATGATTCCACAAATTCCACACATAACGTCTTCACATCCTTAAACTCTGCTATTGAGGTATTTTAACAAATATTTCTTATTTTATAAATTCGTGTATCCAGTGGTATATCCGTATATCATGATATATACACATCTGAGAGCCGGTATGCTGGACCATTCTTATAAATGGTCGGATATCCTCCAGGAACCTAACAAATTATAGCAATTCACCGAATTGACCTGTGAAGGGAACATATCCGCACTTCTTCGAAAAAACACCCTGAATAAAGAGGAAAAATGTCCCGGATAAAAAGAGACATTGTTCCCCATTATCTAGAGAGAATGTTCACTACCTTCATTTCACCAACCATGAAATAATAAACATAACAGGAGCTCCTGAAGAGTCATATCAGAATATAAAAAATGAAAGTGAGGTAGAGAAACATGCTTAAAATTTTCGGCTCGATGCCCCACGTGATCTTCGGCGTATGGGGTATCATCATGACCGTTTGGGCGTTGGTGGAACTGTTAAATATCAGTGAGAAAAATCAGTACAGATTAAAAGTTTCCAGTGTATTGGCTTCGGTTTTCATTTGGCTCTCTTACATTATCGGGGGATGGTGGTATTGGGTTTATTATGGAGCCAAAGAGGTAGGAGACAAATACATCATCAAAGGCGGTGCTTTCCCAGCAGCTCATAATTTCTTCATGGAAGCGAAGGAACATATTTTCTTCATCCTTCTTATACTCAGTGTTCTTCTCCCGATCATCATCTTTAAGAATAATTTGATTGAAAACAAAAACTTAAGAAGATTGGCGATTACTGTGGCAATTATAGGCATTATCCTCGGCTTTGGAATGGAAGGCTTTGGTTCTCTCATTACCAAGGGAGTAAAAATAGGACTTTTGGGAGGGCTGTAAGATGGAAAACAATGTATTAAACAAAACAACCGTTGCGTATGTCTTATCATTTGCCATCACAACGATTTTTAATGGATTATTGGTCATCTTAAAGGAAACCTACACCGGATTAAAGGATTGGATGGCATCCCTTACGGGACACCATTGGGCTACCCACGGACTATTCGTTATCCTGTTGTTTATTCTCCTTGGATATCTCTTCTCCAAAACAAATGTTCATGAAAAGTACACAGCCAAAAAGTTAACAGACATCGTTATTTGGTCAACGGTCATTGGTACTATTCTCATCATTGGATATTTCTTAATCCACATTCTTTAAATCAGCTTCATCATCTACTTACAAAATAAGGCGACCGATTCGGTCGCCTTTCACGTTTATCACTTCACCTATTCTTCCAGATGATGTCGAACAGCAAAAGCGGCAGCTTCTGCCCGATTATGCACTTCCAGCTTGGATAAGATCTGGCTAACATAATTTCTTATCGTTTTTTCGCTAAGCATCATGGTTTCAGCTATTTCTCTGTTTGTCATTCCTTGGGATATCAAGGTAAGGACTTGTTTCTCTTGGGGGGTCAAATCGTGAAGTTTATGATCCTCTTCGTTGGATCGCCTGATTTTTTGCAGCACTTTTGTTGTGATGGCCGGGTCTAACAGGGATTTTCCTTCAGAAACCGCCTCAATGGCATGGATCAGATCTTGGGAATTAATCTCCTTTAAAATATATCCGCTTGCCCCCGCCAAAATGGATTGATAGATGATCTCCTCGTCATCATAGGATGTGAGCATAATGACATGGGTAGAAGGAAGATGCTTTAATATTTCCCGGCAAGCATCCACTCCGCTTTGGCCGGGCATACGAACATCCATTAAAATAATGTCTGGTTTTTTCTCTAAGGCAAATCGAATAGCCTCCTCAGCATGACATGCTTCAGCCACCACCTCAATGTGATCATACACCGACAACAAGCTGCGAAGTCCTACCCTTACCACTTCATGATCGTCTACCAGCATTAATTTTATTATTGGATTTGTCATGTTCTTTTCCTCCCCTGTTTAATTGTAACAAGACCCTCGTTCCCCTGTTTTTAATGGTCTTAATCATTAGTTTTCCACCCATCGACTTTGCCCGAAATTTCATATTTTGAAGCCCTTGTCTTAAAAACTTCTCTTCTGTTTCCTTAGAAGAATCAGGTTCTTCCATCCCTTTTCCGTTGTCAATCACCTCAACACAAAGATCTTCATCCGTACCGTGAATAGAAATCGTTGCCTTTGTTGCTTCTGAATGACGCAACACATTGCTTAACGCTTCCTTTACAATGTAATAAATTTGCACCGTATGTGATAACGGAATATCTTCACCCAGGTAATTGTACTGAAATTCTATTTCAAGCCGATCTTCCACATTTAACTCGCGGATGAGCCTTTCAATTTCTTCTTTCAATTTTGTCTCGCGATTGACGGGATTTTTCAATTCCTTAATATATCCCCGAATTTCGAGGATAATATCGTTTAATTTGTGTATCACTTCCTGCAGTTTTTGATCAGATTTTCTTAGATCCACGCTTTGATCCACGCTTTTATTTCTGCTTAACCCGTGCCTGATCCCTTCCAGATGTAGACCAATGGCATAAATGGATTGAATCATTCCGTCATGAAGATCTCTTGCAATACGGTTTCTTTCTTCCATCACCGCTTTGCTTCTTTCCGCATGATAAAAAAACTTCTGATATTCTATATCAAATACTTTTAATATTTTTAATATAAAAAACGCCATGAAGAGACCACTTAATCCCCTAAACAATTCAACTGGCAATCCTGTTGTGGTAAAGAACAAGTCAGAGTTAACCAAAATAGCTGGTATAACGGGTGCATAGGGAACAATCAGACCGCCAGTAAAGGCATAAAATCCGATAGACATCACGGCAAAATGAAGAGTCCGGGTCATTTGAGGCACCCCGAAATCTTCAAACTGCCTCTTTTGCAGATATAAAGCATAACTGGATATCACTCCCCCTGGGAAAGCCAACAAGTAGCGGGCCCAGATATCGCTGATGGCAAACCACCATTCCTGGTTGTCCTCGGTTACCAGAAAAGGCTGAAGAAGGATAAAATTAGCAAACCAAAGGATAAAAACGAAGCCGGGTAGAAGTAGGATCTTGCGATTCCAGCCCATGCTTTGATGGAGCAAATGAACGCCAAAAAAGAAAAGGAAGTAAAATGAAAGGGCGCCAATCACCATTTTGAAGGATTCCAGCAGGAAAATATATTGATCGCTTAAATACGATTTTTGAATGGGAATAAATATATTTCCCCAATCCGCAATTCCATGAAGTATTCCAAATAATGATAAATATTGCAAACTTTTTGCTAAATAGAAATGACTGTGCACCCGATTTTTTAATAGAATTCCAAAACCCATCAGAAAAAAAATAAGAGGATAAATAAAATGAATGATCGCTTGATTTGTTTCAAAAAATTGAGCCATTGTTCCCCACCTCCCATCCCTTAATACTCCATCTAAACTGGGTTTTCTTTATTATACGAAATTGTATACAAAAATGGAGACCTTTCACAAGATCTCCATATTATAATATTAGAACTATCTCAATTTTTAACTATTACTGATGAACTTTTATCTTGGCAAATTTTCTTTTTCCAACCTGTACAATCGTTCCATCTTCAACGGGCACTTGGGCGTTTATATCTTCTATTTTCTCCTGGTTTACTCTTACGCCGCCCTGTTGAACCATCCTTCTGCCTTCCCCTTTTGAAGGAACCAACTTCAGCTCGGACAACAAATCAATAATCCAAATTTCCCCTTCTTCCAACAGATTTGCAGAAAGGGCTACTTCAGGAATATCTGTGGGCAGTTCCCTTTGTTGAAAGACCGTCACAAAATGCTGTTCAGCTTCTTCGGCAGCCTCTTCTCCATGGTACATCCGGACAAAGAAATAGGCCAGTTTCATTTTTACATCCCTGGGATGAATGGAACCCTTGGCTAAACCTTGCTTGATGGATTCCAATTCTTCCATCGGTATATCAGTAGCCAATTCAAAGTACTTTATCATTAATTCATCTGGTACAGACATGGTTTTCCCATAGATCTCATTGGGTAGTTCATTAATTCCGATATAATTTCCAAGACTTTTGCTCATTTTCTGAACCCCGTCAAGACCTTCCAATAGAGGAAGAGTGATTGCCACCTGTTCCTCTTGGCCAAAATCCTTTTGAAGCTGACGGCCCATCAACAGGTTGAACTTTTGATCGGTTCCTCCCAATTCAATATCCGAATGTAAGGCTACAGAATCATACCCCTGCATCAAGGGATAGAAAAATTCATGGATGCTGATCGGAAGCCCTGTGGTATATCGTTTCTGGAAATCATCCCTTTCCAACATTCTAGCCACCGTTACCTTGGCCGCCAATTCCACTACATTGGCAAATGTCATGGGGGCCAGCCACGAACTGTTGTAATTCAGTTCAATTTTATCCACATCCAAAATCTTAGCAAACTGCTGCACATAAGTCTTTGCATTTTCTTTGACTTCTTCCTCGGTGAGCTGCTTTCTAGTTTCCGATTTTCCGGTCGGGTCGCCAATTCTACCAGTAAAATCCCCGATTACCAATTGGACCACATGGCCTAGTTCTTGAAACTGTCTTAATTTATGCAATACCACCGTATGACCAATATGAATATCTGGGGCAGACGGATCTAGACCCAATTTCACCTTTAAGGGTTTTCCAGTCACGATGGATCGCTTAAGCTTTTCAACAATGTCTTCAAAAGGAATAATTTCTGCAGTCCCTCTTTGGATGATGGATAATTGTCTTTCTAACTCTTTTTCTTGTTCGGCATTTAATTTCCACTTTGATTCCGACATCCTTATACTCCTTTCCTTTCTATATATTCCGTCGTCTATATAATAGTAAAAAATAAACCCCGCCCCCAAAAAAGGGACGAGGTCTGCTCGCGGTACCACCCTTGATAAGGGGAAAAACCCCTTCACCTCATTCTAATAACGGCACAACCGAATGGGGTTAACTCTCTAAAATCCATATCAGGTTCTACTTAGCCCCTTCAACGTCTCTTGCGATATTTCAATTAATACTATGTTTACCACATCATAACCATATTAGTCAATATCCTTGGAAACGCGAACCATCGAAGCGGACCTTAGAAATTCTTAGTTCCTTCCATTCGTTTGTGCTATAATGTATCTGTCCACTAAGGAGGAATTAAGAATATGAATCAATCATCAAAACAAGGAAAAGGAAAAAAAAGAAAAAAGAATATAGGAAAAAAGATTTGGACGATTTTTTCCATTCTGTTGCTCCTTATCCTAATGGGAGGACTTTTTGCAGGAGGAGCAGTGGCTGGATATGTTGCCTCTGTCCTGAAGGAAGAGCCTGTACGTCCTTATGAGGAAATCCGTGACGCGATTTTTTCCAATTATTTAACAGGTTTTGCCTATTTTAAGGATGGTTCGCCGATCGGGCAGTTACGGGCAGAGGAAGACCGTCGTTTGGTAACCCAGGAAGAAGTGTCCGATTATCTCATTAACGCCATCATTGCGACAGAAGACAAATATTTTTATGAGCATCGCGGGATTGTTCCCAAGGCGATCATTCGAGCCGCAATTGAATATGTCACTGGCAGTACCAATCAATCCGGGGGGAGTACCATTACTCAACAGTTAGTAAAAAACACCATCCTTACTCCGGAAAAAGAAATTAAGCGAAAGGTAAAAGAAGCCTTTCTCGCTTTGCGGATTGAAAGGATGTTTTCCAAGAAACAAATTCTTGAAGCATACTTAAACGAAATTTATTTTGGCATCAATGCCAACGGTTCAAACATTTATGGGATTCAAGCAGCAGCTAAAGGAATATTTGGAGTCGACGCAAAAGAACTAAATTTGCCCCAAGCCGCCTATTTGGCTGGTATTCCCCAAAATCCTGCTGCTTATAGCCCTTTTAATGAAGAGGGCTTAAAAAGAGGAAAGGAACGGCAGAAAACGGTTTTAAACCGAATGCTTGAAAATGGTTTTATCACCAAACAGCAGTATGAGGATGCATTGGCATACGATATTCAAGGGAACTTGGCACCGCCAAAGGAGAGAGCCTATACAAAATATCCTTTCTTGATGATGGAAATTGAGGACAGGGCGGCCAGAGCTTTGGTGGAAGCACAGCTGAAGGAAAAAAATATTACCAAGGATGAATTAAGTAAAGAACAGTACCGACAAATGCTGCAAAAGGCAAAAAAGGATATTTTAACCGGAGGCTATCGAATATATACCACCATTGACAAAGACATTCACGAATTAATGACAGAGATATCCAGCAATCCGGCAAATTTTGGACCCAACGCCACCTATCAGGTTATTGGAGCCAATGGTCAAAAGGAAATGGTGAAAGATGCCCTTGAAGAAGTGGGAGCGGTCCTTATTGAAAATAAAACCGGGGCTATTCTTGGATTTATGGGCGGAAGAAATTTTAAAGTTTCTGAAGTTAACCATACGACCAGGCCCAGACAGCCTGGTTCAGCGATGAAACCCATTGCTGCATATGCTCCCGCTATAGAAGAAAAGCTCCTGCAGCCGGCCAGCATCATTGACGATGTTCCTCTGATTTTACCTGACGGGGAAAAAGGAGAGCATGTCCCTGAGAATTGGGATTATAAATTTCACGGGTTAATAACTGCACGCCATGCCCTGAATCAATCCTATAATATCCCGGCAATCAAAGTCTACAAGCAGGTGGGAATTCCAAAGGCCCTTGAATACTTGAAAAAAATGGGGGTCACCACTTTGGTGGAACAGGATCAATATGCCCAAACAGGTGTTATTGGAGGGTTAACTTATGGTCTAACTGTTGAAGAAATCACCAATGCTTACGCTACCTTTGGCAATCAAGGAACCTTTGTGGATGCCTATTTAATTGATCGTATTGAAAACAAAGACGGAGATGTAATTTATCAACATGAAATAGAGCCCAAGCCTGTATTTTCACCTCAAACCGCTTATTTGATTACCGATATGCTGAGAACCGTCATTAATAATGGAACAGGACAAAGTGTCAGAAAATATGTTGGAAATAAAAGAGATATTGCTGGTAAAACAGGGACAACCAACAATTCAAATGATCTGTGGTTTGTTGGATATTCACCAGAACTGACCATGGGCGTATGGATAGGGTATGACAAACCTTACACCCTACCAAAAGTGAGCAATACCAGACCCAAAGATATATGGGGTAAAGTAATGGCAAAGCTGTATGAAATCAAACCAGAATTAACACCCGAAAACAGTCGGTTTGTCATGCCTGATGGCATTGTCAGACAATCGGTAGACAGTAAATCTGGAAAATTGCCAAGTGAATTAAGCGAAGAAGCAGGTACCATCATTACTGACCTGTTCACAAAAGATATGGTTCCAACTGAAATAGAGGATGTCTTGCAAAGGGGAAGAGCCGTCATCATCAATAATAAGTCTTATCTGGCCCAAGAAAATACGCCAGATGATATGGTGATTTCTAAAATATTTTTCAAAAGGGAACCCTATCAAATTCCTAAGGAACTGCCAGATTATCTAAAAAACAAATTTAGCTCACCAGAAGAACACTATCGACCGTTGGATTGGCAGGATGAATTGCCGACAGAGCTAGACCCGAGGGTTGATGACGGGTTGCCACCCTCCACTCCCAGAGATGTAAAGGTTGTAAAGGAAGGCAATGATATTGCATTAACTTGGGAGAGCAATACTGAATCTGATGTCGTGGGTTACCGCATATACCGTGCGCAATATGGAACCAACAATTTTACAAAAGCAGGTGTCATCCTGCAGCATGAAGAAAAGAAATTCGTTGACCCAGAGGCTAAACCAGGTAGCGCATATGGTTATTATCTTGTTTCGGTAGATGTCGCAGGTAACATTTCTTCCCCTACACCTGTGATCCTGGTAAACCGAACCAGCGGGAATATTACCAATCCTTGGGGTGATTTGATGTTTCCTCAAGGTGACGCCTCAGCATTACCTTCTTCACCAAAGGGGTTACGCGTTGAAAAATCAATCGTTGGTGTTGAACTGAACTGGAATCAAAATCATCCATCTGAACAAGTTACCGGTTATAATATTTACTATTCAGAGAGCCCAAATTCTGGATTCCAGCGATTAGGGTTTACCACTACAACCAGTTATACTCATATTTCGTTTAAGAAGGAAATCCTGTGGTACCGAATCACTGCAGTGAATGCGTTAGGTGAATCCCTTCCCTCAGTTGTAATAAACAGTAATGGGGAACCGTACACTCCATCGACGGAAGATGCAAATCCGGACAGGAACAACACTTATGATCACGTCAACGACAATACAACCAATCCAGAAAATAACATGGGTAATGGATCCTCTGATCCTGGCGGAAATTCGGATTCCATTAATCCTCCCGATTCAAATGACAATCTCCTAAATCTTCCTGGAGATTTGTTGCCGGGTAGCGGAAACTAGATCCCCAACTTCTTCCTCTCGTGGAGATGTATATGAACCTTAAAAACACTTGCATTTGCAAGTGTTTTTAAGGTTTATGATTATACATATTTACACTGGTTTCTAATTAGTCTGCGAGATCCTCATTCTATTAGCGGCATTCCTTATTTAGGATTTTTTCCTGTTCCCGACTTTTCAGGACACGTCGAATAATTTTTCCGCTCCGCGTTTTAGGAAGCTGATCGATAAATTCTATTTCCTGGGGAACGGCGTAGGAGGACAGCTGTTCCTTTATATATTGCTGTATTTCCTCTGACAGGTGATCACCCGGATGAATTCCTTCTTTAAGAACAACGAAAGCCTTAATTATTTCCCCGCGAATTGGATCCGGTTTTCCAATCACACCTGCCTCGTGTACCGCTGGATGTTCCTCCAATTTGCTTTCAATTTCAAAGGGACCTACTCTCTCACCAGAAGTAATGATAATATCATCAATTCTCCCTTGATACCAAATATATCCTTCTTCATCTTTATAGGCTGAATCTCCGGAAATAAACCAACCGTTTACCCTAAAATAATCCTCATAGAGTTGAGGCTGATTCCAAATCTCCTTCATCATGGCCGGCCATTCCGGTTTAACAGCCAAATTTCCCACTTGATAAGGGGGAAGTTCATTCCCATGGTCATCTATAATTTGTATATTTAATCCCGGAAGCGGTTTGCCCATGGATCCAGGCTTAATTTGATTATTTGGCAGATTGGCAATTAAAATAGCCCCTGTTTCGGTCATTAACCAAGTATCCCGAATCGTGATTCCAAAGGCCTCTTTCCCCCATTCAATGACATCAGGGGGAAGGTTCTCACCTACACTTAAAATATGTCTTAATGAATTTTGTCTGTAATTTTGAATCAACTGAAATCCGGCACTCATCAGCATCCTGAAAGCAGAAGGGGAAGAATACCAGACCGACACTTGATATTCCTCAATGTTTTTATACCAATTTCTTGGGTCAAATCTTCTGGCATCAACAATCATAGTAGCACCGTTTAACCATGGTGAGAAAATCCCGTAGACCATCCCGGTAATCCATCCTGGATTTGCTGTACACCAGTATACATCATCATCCCGTAAATCAAGGACTGTTTTTCCGGTTTCCTCCCATTGAGTAGCTCCCTTATGGGTGAGCAAAACTCCTTTTGCTTTTCCCCTCGAACCGGATGTGTAATGAAGGAGAGCCCCGTCTTCCTGTCTGACAAAAACAGCGGACAAAGGCTCTGACTTCTCCATTTCATTCGATAATGAAAGATATTTACCACGAACTTCAGCCTGATCCACCAGTATGATATGTTTTATAAAAGAAAGTTGGGAAATTGAAAGCCTATTCAAAAATTGTGAATGTGTCACAAGAACCGTTGCACCGCTGTCCTGCAGCCGGTGCATCAAAGTGCTTTGCATAAATCCCTCAAATAAGGTTCCCACAATGGCTCCAGCTTTTAGTCCACCAATAATACCAAAATATAGTTCAGGAATTTTTGGCAGAAAAAAGAAAACCCTGTCCCCTTTTTTTACGCCTAAACGAGATAGCATTCCAGCAAATTGATCGCTTAGAAATTTTACATCCTGAAAAGTATAACTTTCTTTCTGCCGATCGTTTACATAATAAAGAGCCACTTTATTTTTTCTCCATGTATGGCAATGCCGGTCGATAGTTAAGTAAGCTAAATTAAGATTTTCTCTTTGTAATTCCAACACGGCTTCCTCCCCCTAAAATTCTTCTCCAATCTTCTCCCATAGTTTTGTTCTGGTATGATATGATTACTATAATTCTTATTATTTGTATTATATCATAGATATTAATTTTCTCAATTATCAAGTAAATGTAGCGGAATTATGACACTTTTAATTTAAAGTATTTTTCAAATGTAATTATTGTATAATAGTGGCAAGAAATACGACGGTTATTTGGTTATATGTTGGGGGAGGAGATTTATTTGCAACACAAGAAGGACTATCATTCTATCACTTTAGAAACACCGAATGGAGTATTGGTTATAGAGGGACCAGTTGCCGCGGAGAGATTAATAGAAATGGATTTCGATCCAGGATTGGTGGCGTTCAGACAACCGGAAGCCCAAAAAAAAGCAATCGTTGAAATTGCAAAGCTGCCAGAAGGAAGAATTATTATCGCAAGAAAGGACAATACCGTTGTGGGTTATGTCACTTTTCTCTACCCTGATCCCCTGGAACGTTGGTCCCAGGGAAATATGGATGATCTTCTTGAACTGGGAGCCATTGAGGTGTCGCACAAGTATAGAGCCGGTCAAGTGGGAAAAAAGATGCTCCAGGTTGCATTCATGGATGATGCCATGGAAGACTTTATTGTCATTACAACAGAATATTATTGGCATTGGGACTTAAAAAATACCGGACTTTCTGTATGGGATTACCGCAAAATCATGGAAAAATTGATGGGAAGCGTTGGAATGGAGTGGTATGCAACCGATGATCCGGAGATCTGCTCCCATCCCGCCAACTGCCTGATGGCCAGGATTGGAAAACGTGTCCCCTTGGAGTCTATTCAGCAATTTGACCGACTCCGTTTTCAAAACCGGTTCATGTACTAACATCAGCTAAAGATTCACGTCCGCAAGTTGAATTCGGCAAGGGAGGAAGAGTATGTTAGTAGAAGAAATCATGAAGAGAAATGTGATTACCGTTGAACCTACGGATAGTATCCGAACAGCCTATTCGAAGGTTCAACAGCATCGAATTCGCCATATTCCCGTAGTAAAAGGGGACCAGCTGCTGGGCATCATTTCAGATAGAGACCTACGGGATGCCTTTCCGTCCACCCTTTGTGGAGCCAAGGATGATGTGGATGTTCTTGACCGGCCGGTTTCTGAAATCATGCATCGTGACGTAATTACTGCCCATCCTTTGGACTTTGTAGAAGAAGCGGCCCTTACCTTGTATGACAATCATATTGGCTGTTTGCCTGTAGTCAATCAAAATCAATTGGTGGGCATTTTGACTGAGACTGATATTTTGCATACTTTGGTAGAATTAATGGGTGTTCACCACCCCAGTTCCCATATAGAAGTGGAAGTGGAAGACAGGGCAGGTATGCTTGCAGATGTTGCCAGCGTCTTTAAGGAATGTAAAGCAAATGTAACCAGTGTATTGGTATTTCCAGGTCGTCGTTCCGGTAAAAAAAATCTTGTTTTCCGTGTACAAACCATGGACCCGAGACGAATCATCAAATCGCTGAAGGAAAAGGGTTACACCGTGGTTTGGCCACAGGAACCTGGGAGTATATTATGAGCTACAAATCCAAATTTATCTATAGTAACGACTATTTGCTTTACCGGTTTCATGACGACCATCCCTTTAACCAAAAACGACTGGAAATCACCTTTGATCTAATGAATCAATTGAAAATTATCGAACCTTCTCATATTGTTTCTCCCAGATATGCTACCGATGATGAAATATCTCTTATACATGATCCAAACTATATTAGCATGGTTAAAAGATGCGGACACTCTGAAAAGGAACCTCCAACGGCGATGAGTTACGGACTTGGAACGGAGGATACGCCAATCTTCCCCAATATGCATGAAGCGACTTCCCTTATTGTCGGCGGTACACTAAAGGCGGCTGAGTTGGTGATGGAAGGAAAAGCGGAACATGCGGCAAATATTGCCGGAGGTCTTCACCACGGATTCCGGGGAAGGGCATCAGGATTTTGCGTCTATAATGATTGCTCCATCGTCATTGCCTATTTAAGAAAATATTATGATGCCAAAGTTCTTTATATTGATACAGATGCCCATCACGGAGACGGGGTTCAGTGGGCTTTCTACGATGACCCTAATGTTTTGACTATCTCGATCCATGAAACGGGAAAATATTTATTCCCAGGAACCGGAAACATTACCGAGAGAGGAGAAGGACAAGGCTATGGATTTAGTATCAATGTCCCATTGGAACCCTTTACGGAGGATCAATCCTGGATCGAGACATATGATTCAATCGTTCCTGCCGTAGCTAGGGGTTTCAAGCCGGATGTCATCGTCACACAAAACGGCTGTGATTCCCATGTCTATGACCCGTTGACTCACCTGTCTGCAACAATGAAAATCTATCAGCATATTCCCCGTGTTGTACATGAACTTGCCCATGAATTATGCGATGGTAAATGGATTGCCGTGGGCGGAGGGGGATATGATATTTGGCGAGTCGTTCCCAGGGCCTGGACGTTATTATGGGCAGAGATGACAGAGCAGCATCTTAAAAATTTGGAATTGCCAAAAGGTTGGCTCGAACATTGGCAATCCTTTTCACCCGTTCCATTGCCACGTACCTTATTTGATCCGGAAGGCGGGTTCCCCACCATCCCAAGAAAGGCAGAAATTACTGACAAGAACCGGGTTACCGTGGAAAAGGCACTGATGTTTGCCCCAAGGGAACAGAAACGTTCCAGTTCTTGCTAAGTCCTGTTGTGGATATCGTTAAGTTAAATGTATAAAAAATGAGCCGGGTTACTCCTAAACAGTTTCCCGGTTCATTTCTACTCAAAAATATCTTCTTTTCTAAGTTCAATTCCAGTAAGCACCCTGGATTGATCAATTTGAATGTACCGATTATTTTCTAATGAAAATATTTCCACTTTTTCTTCATACGGTTGAACAATCCAGTATTCCTGCACCCCATACTTCTCATAGAGTTGAAACTTTTCAACACGATCACGTTCAATATTGGATTTGCCAGACGAAAGAACCTCCACGATTAAATCCGGCGGACCGTAGATGCCCTTTGATTGTACAATATCCACCCGTTCTATAGAAATAAAAGATATGTCTGCCAGACGAAAATCCTTATTCATTAGATTCCCGTGAAGATAGATCGGCACCTCACTGTTAAATACTTTGCCAAGCTGATTTTTTTTTACATACTGACCAATCAAGATCAACAAGTTGGCGGTTATCAAAGAATGCTCTGAACTGCTTGGTGTCATCATCAATTTTTCCCCACCCCAAATTTCATAACGTTCTTCGGTTTCCAATTCAAACATGGATATCACCCACCTTGCATTTTCTTAATTGTATCACAAATCCCCTTGAGAGACTATGAGATTACCACCTTTACTGTTTAATCAGATTGGTGATCAAATAAATATTGTTTCCCAGATACAACAGAGCTACCAGAGAATATAGAATAAACACAATACTTTTGAATTGTTTACGGTTCATCAATAATCCGATTAGTGTGAGAACAATCAGAACAATGGATAACACATTAAGGACTACACTATTTTCGAAATTAGCCCAATCCATTACCAGATTGACGGCAACCGTTAAAAGAAATAAATATATGACCGCATTTTTGGTAAGCTTCATCATATCTCTCCCTCTATTTGCTTGGATTTCTCCAGATAATCGTAACAGAATTCACCCCTCATTTAAAGGACTTTAATTATGTCCATTTCCCAATGATCTCTGTGTTATTTGAATCACTGATTTTAAATCCTCAATGGGGATCTGTCCGGGAGCGGAACCTTGATGGCCAATGGCAAATGTGATGTTGGAACCGAAAACCCAGCTAAACATACGGGTAATCGCTCCCAATCCCCCCATCGACATCGTCACCATGGGAATTTTCAATAATTTGTAAGCATCTTCTGTTGCTTTCAATAAAACCAGTACATCTTCTTGAGACTTAGGCATCACAGCCACTTTCGCTACATCTGCTCCATAAAATTCTGCGCGCAATAATTTTTCAATGATCGCTGATGCTCCCGGAGTGGACTCAAAGTTATGATAGGACATGATCATATGAACGCCGAATTCCCTTGACACCTGGCGAAGATATTGAATATCTTCAACATTATTGACCAGTTCATAATCAATGATGTCCACCTGTCCGCTTTTGCAAACGTCAGCGAATAATTGAACCTTTTCCTTCTCCGCTAAAGAAATGGGTTGTCCTCCTTCTTTTTCGGAGCGAATGGTAAAAATAAGAGGTGTCTCACCCACGGCTTCCCGTATTTTGGATACTGTATGAATCACCTGATGAGTATCATCAAGACCCTTAAAAAAATCAGCGCGCCATTCAATCATGTCAGGCTGTTTTTGACAGATATTCTCTACTTCGTCCATGACTTGATCAAAATAGGCTCCGATCAGCGGAGTGCAAATAAGAGGTTGGTTCCCTCCGATCTCCTTTTCTCTAACAGTTATGATTTTTTTATGTTGTTCCATTACGATATCCCCTTCAGCTTATTTCCGCTTTCTTCTTATTATCTATATTATTTCTATTCATTTCAATTCTTGAATTTGGTCTGATCTTTAATCATTTATCTAAACCTTTGCTATGAATGATCAAACTTGATATGATGAACTTAACTATTTTTTTATTCTGTATGTTGGAAGAGAGTGAAAAACATGATGATTGAACCTGTTGAAATCCCTATTCGAGAGAAAAATATCGTATTAATAGGATTTATGGGCGTAGGTAAAACCACCATCGGCCAACTTGTCGCAAAAAAGCTTTATCGGGACTTTATTGATATCGATGAACAAATAGAAAAAATGTACAAGATGCCTGTAACCCAGATTTTTAAAGAACTGGGCGAAAGTAAATTTCGAAAAATGGAGAGGGAAATGATCATCGATCTTTGTAAGAATACACGCTTAAAGATTATTTCATTGGGTGGGGGAGCTTACTTGCAAGAGGAAGTCAGGAAGATTTGCCTGGAAAAATGTATTGTATTTTTCCTGGACTTGTCTTGGGATTCCTGGAGGGATCGACTCCCGCTCATTATTGATAGCCGACCCGTTCTGCAGAATAAAACGGTGGAAGAGATTGAGGAGCTGTTTTTCAAGAGAAGAGATGCATATTCTCTCCATAATTCGAAAATTTCCACCAATGATCTTGACCCCGAGACGATCGCAAATGATATTGTTGAATCATTAAAAATCAGCTGGGATATCTATCAGCCCCATGGAGAATAATTGCCGCAAATAAAATGTAATGCCCCCCATTGTCAAGACACTTTTAAAAATAAAATAAGTTAAGTCCTCCTATCTTAAATAATGGGTTGTGCAAATCTCGACGGCAGCTTAACATGGAGCCTAGTATAGTAATGTTAAGCTCCCTTCATGTTTGAGATATAATTCTCGTATCAGGTCAGGGAGCCACGTATGGAGCCTTGGGACAATGATCCCGTGAGTTTTACCAATAATCAATCCGGTGGTCAGAAACTTTTGCAGTGGCTTAGTAAGCTTGTAACCTCTAATACAGATGTACTTATTAACTAAATTTGCCTATTTCATAACCATGATTTCGTTCCAAAAGGTTGAAGCTGATATCTGGAGTAGATGGAGAGGGATAAATTTGCTCCAAATAGTCGTCCATATTAAGTGAAGATAATATCTTATTTCCCTTCTGAAAATGCGATTCACGGCTCTTTTTCGTATGAAGAACAACTAAACCAACTCGATCAATAATTTTTGCTATGAATTGATTCATCGGATATATCTCCTTCAATATGGTTTGACTAAATATTTTTACAAATGCAACCAAATTCCTGCAATGAAATGGAAACTAATTTTTTTCCTAATTCCCAAGATGAATGCCACACAAAAACAGCACCCCATCTGGTGTGCTGAAATATGGTTTTAAGTCATTTACTCCTCGCCTCTGAATATATTGCTTAAATCAATCATGAAATCCTTAAATATGCTGACTGGCAGGGTATCATCTTTAAAATAAGTACCACCCTGTTTAAACGCTCCGCCTTCTAATAAGTAGACCTCAATCGTTTCATGAACAGGATCAACTATCCAGTATTCTTTAATTCCTGCTCTTTGGTATCTATTGTACTTTACCATTCTATCTTTTTTTGCTGTTGAAGGTGATAGTACCTCTACCACCAAATCCGGTGAACCAATAATCCGCTTATCACCGATTTTATTTTTATCGCACACAACAACTAAATCAGGTTCCACCCACTCTTTAACCTTGTTTAAATCTTCTCTTTCATCGGATAAACAAACATCAATGGGTGAAACAAAAACCCTACATTGCTTTCCTCTAAGGTATAAGCCAAAATCAACAGACAATTGGGTGATTACATCTTGATGTTTAGGGGTTGGTGAAGGGGTCATATTATAAATTTGCCCATCAATCACCTCATACCTTAATTCTTCACCTAACTTTAAATAATCCATATAGGTAAAGTTTCCCTCTTGATATGGTAAAGCCATCAAATCACCTGCCTTGCAAGGAATAAACTAATTTAATTATATCAATATCTTCATATTGTTGCATGATCTTAATCATCTAAAATTCCTTTAACATGTTCATGACAATCTGAAAGGAACGTTTGGAGGCCAAATGGGTAAATTCGGCAAAATTGACATGGGCCGAGCCATCCGCTTTGTCCGACATGGATCGGACAATGACGAAAGGAACTTCGTTCAATCCGCAAACCTGGGCAACAGCAGCCCCTTCCATCTCCGTGCACAGTCCTCCAAATTCCTCGTATAATTCCTTTACCTTTTCCCTGCTGGCAACGAATTGATCTCCGGAAAGAATCTTCCCTGATACGGTCTTTCCTTCGATCACATGGCGGCTGGCTTCCATGGCTTTCGTCATCAGGACAGGGTCCGCCTCAAACACCGATTTTTCACTGAACGGGATGATTCCTTTAGCAAATCCAAGGGCTGTTACATCAATATCGTGCTGTTGGCATTCGGAAGAGATCACTACATCTCCAATCTCCAATTCCGGGTGAAGGGCTCCGGCAACCCCGGTAAAAATGACTGATGTAACCTCAAACAGGTCAATAAGAATTTGGGTGCATACACTTGCATTTACCTTGCCCACTCCTGATTTGCACAAAACCACTTCATGACCGGCCAATTTCCCTTGATAATATGAAATTCCCGCTCTAACCGACTCTTTCTGGGATTCCATCTCCTGTTTATACAATGCAATTTCTTCATCCATCGCGCCAATAATTCCTATGGTCATATTCAATCTCCTTATGTCTTTATGGTGTATAATTGGGGGCAGCTATTACGATAACTACCCTGCGATTTTTTTGTCTTCCTTCCGGAGTATCGTTGGGAGCAATCGGTTGGTATTCTCCATAGCCTACCGCAACCAATCTTTGCGGGTCAATCCCTTGCTCTGTAAAGTAGCGGATGACGCTGCTCGCCCTGGCCGTAGACAATTCCCAGTTGGAAGGAAATCGATAGGTAGAAATGGGCACATTATCTGTATGTCCCTCTACTTTTACGGTATTGGGAATGTTTTTCAAGAGATACGTCACTTTATTTAAAAAAGGCTTCGCTTCCGGCAAAATGGTAGCCTCCCCGGAGTGAAACAACACCTGTTCCTGAAGAACAAGGACAACCCCTTTTTCTTCCCTGGTGGCTGTGATCACTCCCTGTAATTGATTCTCCTTCAGAAACTGATTGACAACCTTTAATATCTTTTCCAGTTGCTTTTCATTTTCTATCTCAGCCTGGTCTTTTTTATTCTCAAGCTCCGCCTTTAATTTATTTTGATCTTGATCGTTAGGATCCTGCTTCTTAGCATCCTTAGATGGATTGTCAAAGGGTACAACGGAAGGATAAAAATCAAAGATCGCCCGCTGCTGAAAGGATTCAGCAATAGCCTTAAATTTTACCGCATCAATTTTTGAGGAAGCAAATAATAATACGAAAAAAACTAGCAATAAAGTCATTAAATCGGAAAAAGTAACCATCCATAGGGGTGCGCCCGGCTTCTGTTCCGTCCGCCTGCGTCTCATCATCACGTATTACTCTCCTCCTCCCCTTCTTCGTCACCATTCTTTCGACTGTGAGGAGGTAAAAATGCCTTAAGCTTTTCTTCAAGAATTTTCGGATTTTGACCGGACTGTACTCCCAATACTCCTTCAATAATTAATTGTTTCATAAAAATTTCTTCATCACTGCGGTTGGCTAATTTTCCTGCCATAGGAAGAAAAACTAAATTAGCCATCACTGCGCCATAAAAGGTGGTAATTAATGCCACCGCCATCTTCGGTCCCAATGTTTCTGGCTCATTTAAGGTTTGCAGCATCAGAACCAATCCTATTAACGTACCTATCATTCCCCAAGCAGGGGCATATTCTCCGGCCTTCTCTATAATCTGTCTTCCCCGGCGATGTCTTTCTTCCATTGCGGAAACTTCTGCCATCATAATCTCTTTGATTAACTCGGGCTCTATCCCGTCTACCGATAATAAAATTCCCTTTTGGATAAATGGGTCCGGCACATTTTCAATCTCCTGTTCCAATGCAAGAAGCCCTTCCCGTCTGGCCTTTGTAGATAAAAGAACAAAAGTTTCAATCAGTCCTGGAAGCTCGGCCTGTTTTTCATAGAAGGTTTGCTTTAAAACCATTAACGCCATTTTCATATCTTTCATAGAGTATGTAACCATGAGAGCGGCGACAACACCCCCTATGGTAATTAAGATGGAAGAAACACTAATAAACCCTGCCGCTCCTGTAAGACCTCCGGCAAAGATAATAGCTGCACTTAAAAGGATCGTTCCTAATGTAATGCCAATGGGTGTAAGAATGTCAAATTTAGTCATAATCCCTCTCCCCAAATTTTGCTAAAAAACTGCTTAATCCTACTATATCTTAGCATATTACATGGACAAGGATAAACTAGATTTATCACTTTGTAGAGTCTCGCTCTTCGATTCGGTGCGGCAAGATGACAACCGGGTCCTCCACATTCTCGTGATTTATCAATTTGGTCAACAGACGCATGGAAACAGCCCCAATATCGTACATCGGCTGAGCAACCGTTGTTAATAAGGGACGGACCATCGATGCCAACCGGATATTGTCAAAACCCATCACTTCTATATCATTTGGAACGTGTAATCCATGATCCTGAATAGTATGAATGGCGCCGACGGCCATCTCATCACTTACAGCAAATACAGCGGTTGGCGGTTCCTCAAGCCGGATAAAGTATTCCATGGCCTCTACTCCGGATTCGTAGCGATAATCGCCAATTCGGACATAGTCATCGTTTAATATTAACCCGTCTTCTTCAAGGGCTTTTTGATATCCTTCAAACCGCGACTTTCCTCCTAATGCATCTTCAAGGGGGCCAGAAATCATCGCTATCTTTTGGTGGCCTCTTGAGAGGAAATATTTTGTTGCATCATAAGCAGCCTGCCGCTGGTCAATATTGACTGAAGGGATTTGATTGGACTTGTCCATTGTCGCCGAAAGAACAACTGGAACGGATGATGTACTAAAAATATGCATATGTTCATCGGTTACTTCTCTTCCCATAAATAACAATCCGTCAACTTGCTTTTCTAACAAGGTATTAATCAGAATAATTTCTTTATCATGATTTAGATCTGAATTGCACAAGATAATGTTGTAATGATACATGTTGGCAATATCCTCTATACCCCTTGCCATCTCAGCAAAGAAAGCGCTTGAAATATCAGGTATAACTACACCCACCGTTGTGGTTTTCTTGCTTGCCAATCCCCTTGCCACGGCATTGGGCCGATAACCCAATCGTTCGATAACAGCCAATACTTTTTTCCTAGTTGAGGGCTTTACGTTGGGATTTCCATTCACAACCCTTGATACAGTTGCCATCGAAACTCCTGCTTCTCTGGCAACATCATAAATGGTAACCGGCATCACAAATTCCCCCCCGTTCCAAATTTTGGTTTTCAATGAATTTTCATTAATTTTATTGTAATCATACGACAATATATTTGATATGGCAATCGTAAGTTTATATTTAAACTTCAGATGGGAAATGACACTCACCTGAAGTAAGTTTCCTATGCCGGACTCGACAAGCAGACGTGTAAATCTTTGAAATGAAAATACATTTTCTTTTCAATTTGTGACCCTGCGGGTCAAGTAGGTTTAGTTCCAGATCGATAGAAGCAAAAATGGATGCTCGAAAAAGCATCCACTCCATTACTGATTTAAAACCGTTTTTTGGCCAACAATCCATTGATTGGTTCCATCCCTTTTTATCATCACATACTGTATTCTTAATTCTTGTCCGTTCCTTCCGGTGGTATATCCTTCAATGATCACTGAATTTTTCATGGCAGATACCACTTGTACTTTTTCGGCTGGAACATTTAAGATGGTTTCCCGGTGAAATTTGTTGATAGTCATGGTATTCCAATCCATCAGATCATTCACCAGTTGATCTGCAAGATTATCCGCCCACCAGGTCTGAAAATAATCAAATAGCTTCTCCCTAGAATCAATGTTTAGGGGTAAGCCCTGTTGCTGTATCGCTTTGACTTTTTTTTCGGCCAGCTTTGCTGCTTCTATGGCTTGTATCTGGTCATTGGCTTCCATCTTCACTTTTGCATCTTTCGTTGTATATAGGGGGGAACCTTCCTTGGCTCTAAAATCAAAGTTACATCCTGAAACCAGAGTGATCTGCATCAGAAATAATGCTAGAAATAAAGGGATCGCCTTATGATTCATCATGAAAATTCCACCTGCCATTCCAGTATACCATTAGTATGTGGAATATCAGGCGGATTAATATTAGAAATAACTGGCACGCACTTGTCATTTTTTTATGTGAACACAAGAATTTACACTTCCGCTAGTCGAGTGCTAACAAGGAGTAATTGAAGTTCCACCCATTCCATTCATACCTAGGAATGTTCACCTTTCTTTTCTAGGCGAAAAGAGTCCGGAACTTCTTAGCTTGCTTAAGAAATCAAGGAATTGAGGGATATTAATCTGCTGACTGGAATCAGAAAGGGCAACAGCCGGATCCGGATGAACCTCAATCATCACCCCATCGGCCCCTGCAGCCAATCCTGCTTTTGCCGTGGGTAACAAAATGTCTCTTCTTCCAGTTGCATGGGTCACATCTACAAATACCGGAAGGTGGCTCTCCTGTTTTAAAATGGGTACCGCAGAAATATCCAATGTATTTCTGGTCCATTTCTCATAGGTACGAATACCTCGTTCACACAGCATCACTTGTTTATTCCCTTTAGATACAATATATTCCGCAGCAAATAAAAACTCCTCAATAGTTGCAGACATTCCCCTCTTTAACAAGACAGGGGTGTTGACGCTGCCTGCTGCTTTTAATAACTCAAAGTTTTGCATGTTTCTTGCACCAATTTGGATCACATCAACATAATCGACTGCCATTTCAATATCTTGGGGGCTGACAATTTCGCTGATAATATACATACCGAATTCGTCGGCAACTTCACGTAAAATGTTTAGCCCCTCCACACCAAGTCCTTGGAAATCATAAGGAGATGTTCTCGGTTTAAAGGCACCTCCACGAAGCAGCTTTAGACCCTCTTTACTCATGGCTTCAGCCACTTGCCTTACTTGATCATAGGATTCAACTGAACAGGGGCCGGCAATCAGTACAGGAGTACCTCCCCCAACCGGAACATCACCAATTTGAACCACCGTATCTTCTGCTTGTTTTTTCCGGCTAACCAACAAGGCTTTTCTGTTGTCATCCTTTTGCAATTCCAATGAAGCTTTGAAGATTTGTTTAAAAATATGTTCAATGGTACTGTCTTCAAAAGGTCCTTGGTTTAATGATTTAATTTGATCTAACATATATCGTTCACGAACAGGATCAAATCGATTAACCCCCTGCTTCAACTTTACTTTTCCAATTTCCTGGGCAATTTTCCCCCGTTCACTTAACAGCTCCAAAATTTGAACATTGATGCTGTCAAGGCGTTTTCTAAGCTCCTCTAATTCGTTCATCTTCTCCACTCCCTTACTTTAGTGCTTTAAAGTTTAAAATTATCTAGAAAATTATTTAAGCAACATTATAACCGATCCTTTCATTGATGTCATCATTTAAATTGCGATTTTGTTGAACGTCTGTGATATTGTCATATTGTAACGCATCAGTGAAAATGTCACTATGGGACAGGAGAGAATAACTTTGAGCAAAAAAGAGTTGAAGCGTTACAAAGTCATTGAACAACTGATTCAAGG
>NZ_JAKIHL010000039.1 GCF_021608135.1 Microaerobacter geothermalis | reverse complement strand
CCTTGAATCAGTTGTTCAATGACTTTGTAACGCTTCAACTCTTTTTTGCTCAAAGTTATTCTCTCCTGTCCCATAGTGACATTTTCACTGATGCGTTACAATATGACAATATCACAGACGTTCAACAAGAACAATAACGGTTCTTGCAATTTAATATTTCCTATGTTAATATAATTTAGGATTTTTGCCTATTTTAATTCCTTTTTTCTAAGGGAATGGATAGGCGTTCGATGCATTCTTCTCGGGTGAGGGAGGTGGAAATGATGTCACGTGTTTGTTATATTACAGGGAAAAGAGCTCGCTCCGGGAATAAAGTGAGTCACTCCAATCGTAAAAATAAGCGCAAATGGGGTGTTAACGTCCAAAAAGTGCGCATTTTAGTGGATGGTAAACCAATGCGAGTATATGTAAGTGCAAAAGCTCTTAAATCCGGAAAAGTTACAAGGGTATAACGAGGACTTAATTCAGGTGGAATTATTAACTCCACCCGACTTTATACACACTTACGTCAAGGATAAATGAATTTATATGAAAAAAAGCACCTGCGGTGCTTTTTTTACTATTCACTTTTGCTTGGAAAAAACCCCGATAATCATCCGAACAAAACCCCCTAAGAACTTGGGTAACTTTATCGTATAGAACCTCAAATCCGACCCCTCCTTACTAAACTTAGGCCCAAAACTGTTATTAAAGTATATTCGCAGACTTGGCAAATGTTCCAAAAAACTTTTATTCAAAATAAGGAAGTTTCGGTTATCCTATGGCTAAGTTCGCAAAAACTCCCGATGGAACTAATGAATTTATAGGGACAGCCTTCTAGTTCGTACTTCGCAAAGAGACTAAAGAACGGGAATCAACCCTCAAACTGACTCCATAGCTCCACCCACATATTTGGAGGAAGTGGGACTAGCTTCGATTAAAGAGCATCTCGAATCCCTTGAATCGCTTTGCATCTATTATCAGAGTTAAAAATAGCAGAACCGGCAACTAAAACATTGGCCCCGGCCTCAACCACAAGGGAGGCCGTTTTTTCATTGATCCCACCATCCACTTCAATATCAATATGATTTAATCCTTTCTCTTCTAGCAACATTTTTAAATCCCTTATTTTGCCAAGTACTGAATGGATAAACTTTTGCCCTCCAAATCCCGGGTTAACCGTCATCAGCAAAACCATATCTACGTCTTCAAGGATATGGACAATAGCGGATAATGGAGTAGCCGGATTTAAGGATACGCCGGCTTTTTTTCCTTGTTCCCTGATCAGGTGAACCGTTCGATGCAAATGTGGGCAAGCTTCCTGATGAACCGTAATGATATCGGCTCCTGATCTTGCAAAAGAAGGGATATAGCGGTCAGGTTCCTCGATCATTAAATGAACATCGAGGGGTAGATGGGTATGAGGACGGATGGCTTCAACGACTAGGGGTCCTATCGTGATATTAGGAACAAAATGGCCATCCATCACATCCACATGGATCCAGTCCGCTCCACCCCGAACCACGTCTACTATTTCATTCTTCAGTCGGGCGAAGTCGGCGGATAAAATGGATGGAGCAATTTTTATCATGTTAATACCTCCGTCTTTTTTCCTTGATTTCTTCTATAAACTGTAAATAATTTTCATACCGTGATTCCAGAATATCTCCTTTTTCTACGGCCCGCTTCACCGCACAATTCGGTTCCTTGCGGTGAAGGCATCCCCGGAACTTGCACTGGGGAACATAAGTCTTTATTTCTCTAAAACAAAGGCTTAGATCTTCTATTTCCATATCTGCAAATTCCAGCTGACTAAAACCGGGAGCATCGGCAACAAATCCATCTTGCGGCAGTGGGATCAGTTCAACGTGTCGGGTTGTGTGTTTTCCTCTTCCGAGCTTCATACTGACACTGGAGGTATCAAGATTTAAATCGGGAATCAGGGCATTTAAGATGGATGACTTTCCCACTCCCGATTGGCCGCATAATACCGAAATATGACCGGTAAGATAATCTGACAATACAGAAAGACCTTCTCCAGATTTCACACTGGTATAAACGACAGGATATCCCATTTTTTGGTATGATTTAAACGGATCGGTTATGGTACGGTCCATTTCAACCAGATCCAACTTGGTAAGAACAATCATAGCATTTACATGTGCGTATTCGATGTGAGCCAAAAACTTATCCAAAAGGGTAAGGGAAGGTTTGGGGTCAGCAAGGGAAAAAACGACAACAGCAAGATCAATGTTGGCAATGGGAGGTCTTATCAGTTCCGAATATCTAGAGTGTATTTGAGTAATGTATCCTTCATTAGTTATATGTCCTTCATTTTCAATCTCCTCAATCGTAACCCAATCACCAACAAGTGGGGATATACCCTTCTTTTTGAAAAGTCCCCTTGCCCGGCACTGATAAAGAATATGATTGGTTGCTTTTACATAGTAGAAACCGCTAAGTGCCTTTATGATCCGGCCCTCAATCATTTAATCTCCTCCAACTACCTTATCATATTGGACAGGTCTTCTTTCAACTAAGCTTCCATCCTTATACACCTGAATCAAACCGTTCAGCTCAGCAGTCACAATCACTTTCACATCCACAGGAGTCGGTTCCCTGATCGTTCTTTGGTATACCAATTGATTGCTGCCCCTAGCATCGGATACGTAAATGAGGACATCAGTACCTTCTGGACTGTCCGGAAACACCATCACCTGTTCAATGGCTTCAATGGCATCATCGGGAAGTCCGGTACTCACCCATATATCAATAGTAGCCCCGCGGGAAACAGGGTCTCCAGGTTCAAATGGAAATTGCCGGTACACCTTTCCTTTATCCATATAACTGGGACCATAATTGGGGTTTCCTAACTTCAAATCATATTTAAGAAGAGTCGCCGCGGCTTCTTGCTCATCTTTCCCGATTAAACTGGGCATTTCAAAGCTTTCCTTCCCTTGGCTGACGGTTATCGTTACCTTTACTTCACTGGGGACAACCGGCTCCCCTGCCTTTGGCTCTTGCTTAATCACTTTTCCTGAAGGGGAATCGCTAAACTCTTGTTCTACCACCACATTGGTAAATGAAGCCAACAACTCCACAGCGGTCTGTTGGGGGAAACCAATCAAACTAGGCATGGGTATTTTTTCTTTACCCTTGCTCACATAAATAGTAACATAGGTGTTAGCTTTAACCGGCGAACCTGGGGCAGGTTCCTGTCTAATCACAAAATCCTCTTCCACCTCATTGCTGGATCTTTCCTCAACCTTTGCCAAAAGACCCTTTTCTTCAATCTTTTTTATGGCCTGATCTTTAGGGATACTGACAACCCTGGGAACGGGAACATCAGGGACAAATAAAATCCCTGACAAGTAGTTAAAAGCAAGCAATCCTCCACCGATTAGTAGTATGACAGTAATAATTGAAATAATCACTTTTACCCAGATTCTTTTTCCATCTGGCTCATCATCGTAATCCTCTTCGTCATTTTCTTCCACATTATCCGAATTCTGACCGGATAATGAGTGAATCATATCTTCAGATAATGCGGGGACAATTCGGGTAGGCTGATTGTCTTCCATTTCATTATGGGAAAATGTGATTTTTGGCTCATTTTTCCTTTCAGGAGACAAAACCGTATGCAGATCTTCCCACATCTCCTTGGCCGAACGGTAACGCAAATCGGGATCTTTGGCCAACGCCTTTAACACCACATTTTCCACGCTTTGCGGAATAGAGGGGATGATAGCCCTTGGTGATAAATAATTATCCTGAAGATGCTTCAAGGCAACACTGATAGGAGATTCCCCAGAAAAAGGCAAATTCCCCGTCAGCATTTCATACAGGACAATACCAAGAGAATAGATATCTGACTTCTCCCCCGTCATCCCTCCCTTGGCCTGTTCCGGTGAAAAATAATGTACGGAGCCGAGAACTGAACCGGTGTGGGTAATGGTAGCAGAGGTAACCGCCCTGGCAATGCCAAAATCGGTTACTTTCACTCGCCCCCGCCTGCCAATCAAAATATTATGAGGTTTAATGTCTCGATGGATAATATGGTTTTGATGAGCATGATCCAGAGCCTCACATATTTGCGAAGCAATGTAAATGGCTTCTTCCACCGGCAATGGAGCTTTTTCTTGTATCAATTGTTTCAATGTAAAACCTTCTATGTATTCCATGACAATATAATGAATCTCTTCATCTTCACCTACATCATAAATGTTGACCACATTCGGATGGGACAAACTGGCCGCTGCCTGAGCCTCCCTACGAAAACGACGAATAAAATCCTCATCGTTTACAAATTGGGCCCGTAATATTTTGACAGCAACAATTCTATCGAGAAAAAGGTCCTTGGCCTTATATACAATGGCCATTCCTCCCCCTCCAACTTTGGAGAGAATTTCATATCTTCCGCCCAATTTTTTCCCGATCATACTGGCTCACCTCCTTTTATTATCCATTGGGTTGACTTTCCCTTAGCAAAATTACGGTAATATTATCATCTCCGCCTGCTTCTTTGGCTCTTTCCACTAATTGATCCGCCATTTCCTGTAATGAAATTCTCTGATTTAAAATTTTCTCTATCTCCTTATCCGGGACCATTTTCGTTAACCCGTCACTGCATATCAGAAAAATATCTCTTTCCTGAAAGGAGACAGGAACAAAGTCAATGGTCACATGTTTATCCGTTCCAAGGGCCCGAAGAAGAACATTCCTCTGCGGATGGTCATCTGCTTCTTTTGCCGTAATTTGTCCGCTCTTTACCAATTCATTAACCAATGAATGATCATCGGTTAATCTTTTTAAATGTCCCAAGGTGAACTGGTAGGCTCTACTATCCCCGATATACGCAATTAATCCCCATCCTTTTCTGAGAATTCCAACCACTACCGTCGTTCCCATTCCTGCACATTCCTGATGCCTGCTTGCATAATCCAATATTTTGTCGTTGGCTTTTTTGATGGCATGTTCCGTATTTATCCGAATTTCATCGACAGTTATTTCTTCTTCTAACAAAGATTGAATCTCATGACAGATCACCTCTACGGCCATTTTGCTGGCAACATCTCCTGCCAGATGCCCGCCCATGCCATCTGCTAAAATGACTCCGGTGTATTTGTCCAAGATGGTAAAATGGGTGCCATAATCCTCATTCACCTGACGAACGCACCCAATATCTGATTTCATCGCAATCTCCACTACCGTCACCTCTTATCTCCCGATCGGCGTTGAGCCCTTAATTGTCCACATGCTGCTGCGATGTCGCTTCCATGCTCACGGCGTATGGTCACATTAATCCCATATCTCTCTAATATTCTTTTGAACTGAAAAATCTCTTCTCTAGGAGTGCGAACATAATTTCTTTCCGGTACATCATTCACCGGAATGAGATTCACATGACAAAGAATTCCATCCAGTAATTTTGCCAGTTCTTCGGCATGTTCAGGCTGATCGTTTACCCCTCCAAACAAACCATATTCAAATGAAATTCGTCTTCCTGTAGTCTCAATATAGTATCGACAGGCTTCCATCAGTTGGTCCAGGGGATAGCGTCTGTTGATGGGCATTAATTTGGACCTTATTTCCGTGTTGGGAGCATGAAGGGAAATGGCGAGGGTCACTTGCAGTTTGCGATTGGCATATTCATAAATTTTAGGTACAATTCCGCTTGTAGAAACGGTAATATGCCGCTGTCCAATATTTAATCCCTTGGAGTGATTAATGATAGAAATAAATTTTAGCAACTCATCAAAATTTTCAAAGGGTTCCCCAATCCCCATCACCACCACATGGCTGACCCTCTGGCCTTCGCTGTCTAAAATCCTTTGTGCTTCCAGGACCTGAGCCACAATTTCCCCAGCAGTTAAATTTCTTGATAATCCCCCCAAGGTAGAAGCACAGAAGGTACATCCAATTCGGCATCCCACCTGTGTGGTGACACAAACACTGTTTCCATATTCATGACGCATAATCACCGTTTCAATGGATTGGCTGTCACGCAAATCAAAAAGAAATTTAATAGTTCCATCCCTTGATACCTGTGTGATATTTTCCTTTAAGGCATTTAAAGAAAAGTGAACATTTAACAATTCCCTTAGTTCCCTTGGAATATTGGTCATTTCTTCAAAGGCTCGTACACGATTTGCGTATAACCACTCAAATATTTGAGTTGACCGAAAAGACGGATACCCCCTTTCCACCAGCCAATGTTGAAGTTCCTCAAAGGTGAGGTCATAGATTAACGGCTTCATCCTAATCATCACTTCCTGAACATGTTTATCGTTTTACAACTCTTGAGATAAAGAATCCGTCACTTCCAAAATAATGGGGCAGTATTTGTACACAACCGCCTTTTACATAGGGTGAAACGGGTTTAGGCAAATCATGAATAAGGGTTTCATCCCTTTCATAATCGGGATGTTCTTCTAAAAACCAGGCGATTTGCTCTTCGTTCTCATTCTTGTCAATTGTGCATGTGCTGTAAACTAAGGTTTCTCCCTTTTTAACCAGGGGAGCAATGGCTTTTAACAGATTTCTCTGAATATGGATTAACTCTTCCGTATCTTTAGCGGTTTTTTTCCATTTAATTTCCGGCTTTCTTCGTAAAACACCAAGGCCAGAGCAAGGGGCATCCAATAGAACCCTGTCATAGTGATCATGGGGCATTAATTCTCCCAATCGGGTACTGTCGGCAACCATTGTATGAATGATGTGGATTCCCAGCCGGTCTCCATTTTCTCGAATTAAAGATTCTTTATGAGGATGAATATCTACAGCCAGAATCTCACCTTTATCCCCCATTCTTTGGGCCAAATGGGTGGCTTTGCCCCCAGGAGCGGAACAGGCATCCAGGACCTGATCACCAGGTCGAGGGTTTACCGCATCTGCCACCAGCATGGAGCTTTCATCTTGGATTGTTGCCCACCCCTTGCGAAAAATGTCCAGTTCACCGGGTGACAAGTGACTGAGAATCCTAACGCCATCTCTGGAAAGCTGTGAAGGCACCGCCCTAATCCCTTCACCATTTAACAGATCGATGAGTTCCTCCCTTGTGGTTTTTAGGGTGTTTACCCTAAGGATAATGGGAGGAGGATTGTTGTTGATTTCACACATTTTTATGGTTTCTTCTCGGCCGAATCGTTTGATCCATTTCCGTACCAGCCATTCCGGATGAGAAACCTTTAAGGAAATCCATTTCACTTCATCCTCTATGCCGTCGAGGATCAGTTTTTCCTTGTGTCTGGTAACGGTCCGCAAAACACCGTTAAAAAAACTGGCAATCCCTTTATTCCCCTTTTCCTTGGCCAGCTCCACAGCTTCATGAACAACCGCATGGTTAGGGATCCTTTCCAAAAAAATAATTTGGTAAAAGCTCATTCTAAGCAATTGCAAAACCCAAGAATCTAATTTTTTCAGGGGCCGGTTGACAAATTTTTGGATATGCCAGTCTAAAGTATTTAACCGCTGAATGGTTCCATAAACCAACTCCGTGGTCAGCCTTTTATCCGGCGGGGAAAGGGATGCTCTTTTTAATACATGATTTAGCTCTATATTGCTGTATGAGTCGTGTTCAAAAACACGGTTTAATACTTCCAAGGCTGCCTGCCTAGCTGATGCCATGGTTATCCTCCTATAAAGAAGACTTAGTTCAGATGGAGTTTATAACTCCACCTGAACTTTAGTCGCACTTATTTCGAGAATGTAGTGCTTGATCTCCCGCTTATTGAAGCGGGAGTCTTAGCAATACACCGAAGATCAAGTGCCAAGCTTCATACCTTTCACAATGGCAGATCCTGCTCCCCTTACATATTCTTCGATGGACATTTTCCGCTTACCAGCAGGCTGAAGCTGTAAAACTCGAAATTGTCCATCCTTGGTGGCCACATCCATTCCCTCTTCCGAAATCATGATGATTTCCCCCGGCTCCCCTCTCAATGAGGATTGAATGGCCTCTCCCCACCAAATCTTGATAATTTCCCCTTGTAAGGTAGTGTAGGCAACGGGCCAGGGATTGAGACCCCTTACTTGATTGAATATGGCTTGTACCGGGACATCCCAATCAATCCATTCATCTTCTCTTTTTATATTAGGGGCAAAGGTGGCAAGGGAATGATCCTGGGGCACCGGGATTACTTCTCCCTTGATCAATTTGGGGATGGTATCCATCAACAAACGAGCCCCAACTTCACTTAACTTATTATGAAGAGAACCTACCGTATCCGTTTCTTCAATGGGAACCACTACTCTGGACAACATGTCACCAGCATCCAGCTTTTCAGCCATATACATGATCGTGACACCTGTTTCTTTTTCTCCATTTATAATGGCTCTATGTATTGGAGCTCCTCCTCGGTATTTAGGGAGGAGGGAAGCATGAACATTAATACATCCGTAGGGAGGGGTGTCTAACAACTTTTTAGGAAGAATTTGACCATAAGCTGCCGTTACGATCAAATCCGGGTTAAGCTGAATCACCTGTTCCAGTTCTGTGGAATCCCTTAGTTTTTCAGGTTGAAAAACAGGGATTTTGTGTTTGATAGCCGTTACTTTTACCGGTGAGGGAGTAAGTTCCCTTTTTCTCCCCTTTGGTCTGTCCGGTTGTGTAACCACTGCAACAACCTCAAAATCCTTGACTAATCTTTCCAGGCAAGGTACCGCAAAGTCGGGGGTACCCATAAAAACAATACGCAATACGGCTTCCTCCTTCAAATCACATATTGTAAAAGGCGATTTCGTTACCAATTGCTGTTTTACACTGCCGGCTACTCCGTTGTTTTATCATATATTTTTTCAGCCAAGTCAATGAACAGCACACCGTTTAAATGATCAATTTCATGCTGAAATGCCCGTGCCAATAGATCTTCACCTTCGAGGACAACCTCTTCTCCATGTCGATTCAGTCCTTTTACCTTGCATTTTTTCGCTCTCCTGACTTCACCTAATATACCTGGAATACTTAAACATCCTTCCGGACCGATTTGCTCGCCATCCTGTTCAATAATCTCGGGATTGATTAATTCAATAATCCCTTCTCCCACATCTACAACAATCACCCGTTTTAAAATTCCTATCTGGGGAGCAGCCAAGCCAACCCCTTCGGCATGATACATGGTCTCGGCCATATCATCCAATAACTTGTGGAGATTATCGTTTAATTTCGAAACCTCTTTCGCCTTTTGCCGTAGAAGCGGATCCGGGTGTTTTACAATCATTCTTAATGCCATTCTTTATCCTCCTTCATGTCAGTATCTGCGGGTCAACATCTATCGAAATTCGAATCTGACTTTGTCTTATTTTTTTCTCTAATCGTTCCAATACTTCTGATACCATTCGTTGAATAGGTTCATCGTTATATTTTATCATGCATTGAAAACGATATCTATCTTTGATTCGCGGAATGGGTGATGGGGCAGGTCCTAAAATCTGGGTGTTCCCTTTGATTTTCCCTTTTAAATGGGAAACGAATGCATTGGATTCCTTCATTAACACACCCAAATCCTGATGGGAAAAGGTAACCAGAAACAGACGGGAATACGGAGGATAGCCGAAGTTAGCTCTGATTCCCATCTCATGCCGAACAAATTCCTGGAATTTATGTTCTTTTACATATTGAATCGCATAGTGTTCAGGGGTGTAGGTCTGAATGATGACATCTCCAGAAAGCTCATGCCTTCCTGAACGTCCGGCCACTTGGGTGAGCAATTGAAAGGTCCTCTCTGAAGCCCGAAAATCAGGAAGATGCAGCATGTTGTCTGCCGAAATCACTCCTACTAAAGTGACCTTGGGAAAATCCAATCCCTTTGCAATCATTTGTGTTCCTAACAAAATGTCGGCTTGACCTTTGCCAAATGCGTTGAGCATTTTTTCATGGGAGCCTTTTTTTCTGGTTGTATCCACATCCATTCTGATCACTCTGGCTCCGGGAAACTGCTTGGCTATTTCTTCCTCAACCCTTTGTGTCCCGGTTCCAAAAAAACGGATTTGATGGCTCTGGCAGGATGGACATATTTTTACATTTCCTTTCACATAACCGCAATAATGGCATTTTAAGGTCTGATCTGTATGATGATAGGTTAAAGAAATGTCGCAATGGGGACATTGTTCCACATACCCGCAATTTCGGCACATGACAAAAGTAGAGAAACCTCGTCTGTTAAGAAAAAGAACAATTTGTTCCTTTTTATTCAATCGATCCTCCATCATGTGAAGTAGAGATTGACAAAAAATCGAGCGGTTTCCCTGTTTTAATTCTTCTCTCATGTCCACAATATGAATGGTAGGAAGACGCTGGCCTTTCACCCGATTGGGCATGGAAAGCCAGTGATATACCCCTTTTCCTGCTTTTTGTATGGACTCCAAGGAAGGAGTGGCACTTCCTAGGATGGTTACCGCACCATGATAAGCTCCTCTGAACAAGGCAATTTCCCTGGCATGATAACGGGGAGAATCCTCCTGTTTATAACTAGATTCATGTTCTTCATCCAGGACAATTAGCCCGATTTTTTGCAGGGGTGCAAATATAGCAGATCTCGCCCCAATCACCACATCTACTTCTCCGTAAATGATTTTTCTCCATTCGTCGAACCGTTCTCCTTTGGATAACTGACTATGTAAGACGGCCACCCGATTTCCAAACCTTCCCCTAAATCGTTCAACCATCTGAGGAGTGAGAGATATCTCCGGAACCAAAACAATGGCTTGTTTCCCCAGTTGGAGGGTGTGCTCAATCGCCCGCAGGTAAACCTCTGTTTTCCCGCTTCCCGTTACCCCATAAAGAACAAAGACCTCCTCCTTGCCTTGATGGATGGCCTGATTTATTTTTTTAAGATTTTCCCTTTGGGCATCTGTTAATTCGGGCTTTGGGACGATATCCGCCTTTGTTCCTTGGAAGGGATCTCGGTATACTTCTTTTTGAAATACGCGGATCATTTTCTTCTTTTCCAAGGTTTTTACCGCACTTCTTGAAACGCCTGTTTGTTCCAACAGTTTGGATAAGGGGAAATGAGTATTGCAGGGGGCATCCAGCAATAGTCGTAAAATTTTCTTTTGACCCTCTTCCCTTGCAGATAATTGTTCCATATAGCGGACAATCTCTGCCTGTTTTTTGGACAATTCCACATAGGTCACTTTTTTTCTGGTTATTCCATCATCGACAACATTGGAAATTTTAATGGTTCCTTCCCCCATCCATTTCTGTATGATGTCACGATGATCAGAATAAGTAAGTGTTAATACTTCTAAAGGAATTTTCCCTTTTCTCTTTATTTCAGACATGATTTTCTCTTCTTCAGGCGTAAGGATAAGATATTGATCAAGGGCTTGATCATTAACACTTGCATATTTTATATATTTCAACCTGAGCATGGAAGGAATCATGGCTTGGTAAACCTTGGCCATCGGACACAAATAATATTGACTCATCCATTCCCCCAAAACGATTAACTCTTCGGTAAGAAGAGGATGATCATCCAACACTTCCAAAATTTCCTTTACATGAATGATGGAAGGCGAATCTACCAGTTCAACAACAAAACCCATTCTTTTCATGGTGCCAAAGGGAACCATCACCCGACACCCTTTTTTTATCAATGGAATTAACGAACCCGGAACCGCATAATCAAAGGGTTTATCAATGGAATCAACAGGAAGGTCAATCACCACTTTTGCAATCATGATGACTACTCCCTTTGTTCAAGCAAACCCATGATCTGGTCAAAGATGGCATCTGCCACTTCCCTTTTGCTCATCTTTGGAAGGGATATTTCTTGTCCGTTCTTTACATATATGGTGACTACATTTGTGTCTTCTTCAAATCCGGCACCCACTAATTTCACGTTATTGGCCACGATCATATCCACATTTTTTCTAGACATTTTATCCTTAGCATAATATTCTACATCCTTTGTTTCGGCCGCAAATCCCACTACAAATTGATGTTTCTTTCTCTTGCCGATTTCAAAGAGAATATCTTTTGTTCTCTCCAGTTCTATGATTAACTGCCCCTCGCTCTTTTTGATTTTTTGATCGTGTACTTCCTTTGGTCGATAATCAGCAACAGCCGCCGCTTTTATGACAATATCCACCTCTTCTATCTTTTCCATGACCGCATGGTACATTTCTTCTGCAGATTCTACGGGATAGGTGATAACCCCTGAGGGTTTGGGTAATGAGGTTGGTCCTGTGACTAAAAGTACTTCTGCTCCCCGGTCTCTGGCTGCCTCAGCAATGGCAAATCCCATTTTTCCTGATGACCGGTTAGAAAAAAAGCGAACCGGGTCCACTTTTTCCCGGGTGGGACCTGCGGTAACGAGAACCCTCTTTCCTTTAAGATCCGTTTTCCTGTTCCCTTTTTTCAACAAATACTCAATATGAGTCAGTATGCTTTCCGACTCTGCCAGCCTTCCCTTCCCCGTATATCCGCAAGCTAAAGGGCCCTCTCCCGGTTCGGCAAAATGATAGCCCCATTCCTTCAGGATGTTCATATTTCTTTGTACTGCAGGATGGGCATACATATGAACATTCATGGCAGGACATATTAACACGGGGGCTACCGTTGCCAGCACGGTGGTAGACAGCATATCATCCGCAATTCCTTGAGCCATCTTACCGATGATATTTGCCGTTGCCGGTGCAATGACAAACAGATCAGCCTTGTCAGCCAAATCAATGTGAGAAACAACAGCGGGATCCCTTTCTTCAAAGGTATCCACAAATACATGATGTTTTGACAAAGTCTGAAATGTAAGGGGAGTGACAAATCGGGCAGCCGATTCTGTCAAGATCACCCATGTATCAATCCCCTTTTGTGTTAATTGGCTTGTAAGAGCAGCTGCCTTATAGGCAGCAATTCCTCCAGTTACTCCTAAAACTACAGTTTTTTTCCTCATCGTCAATCCTCCTAAAAAAATAACAACCATTTCCGGTTGTTATTTTTTTCGATCAAAGGTTAATTTATCAAACGCAATCTCCTCTAAAGCCATTCCCACGTGTTTTCGGGACTTTGGTTGTTCAATGAGCACTTTCCCAGTCTCCCTTAATTGTCTTGCCCGCTTTGCAGCCAAAGCAACCAGCGTATATTTGCTTCCCGTCTTTTCTACCAACACATCGATGGAAGGATAACGCATTATAAATCCTCCTTTATTAGCTTGTAATAATGTTGAATGATCCGTTCCCTTTTACAATGTTCAGCAACAATGATGGCCATTATACGTTCACAAGCCTTATCCACCTCATCATTCACGACAACATAATCATATTTTTCCATCATCTCAATTTCTTCTCTTGCTGTGTTGAGACGGTTGTGAATGGATTCTTCCGTTTCTGTACCCCGATGGATAATTCTATTCTTTAATTCCGTCATATTGGGAGGGGCCAGAAAAATAAAAATTCCTTCAGGAAATTTTTCCTGAACCTGAAATGCACCCTTTACTTCAATTTCGAGAATAACATCTTTTCCTTTGGATAATGTTTCTTCCACAAAAGCACGGGGAGTTCCATAATAATTTCCAACAAACTGAGCCCATTCCAGGAATTCATCGTTCTCAATCATTTGCAGAAACTCATCTTTTGTTTTGAAAAAATAATGGACGCCTTCTACTTCATCCTCCCGTTTCTCACGGGTTGTCGCTGAAATGGAATATACTAGATCCTTTACCTTATCCTGAAGTGCAGCTCTGACCGTACCCTTTCCCACACCTGAAGGACCGGAAAGAACGATCAATAATCCCCTTTCTTTTTCCATGATACCCTCTCCTAATCCAATGAATCATCATCTTTTGACCCCAATAATCGCTGCCCAACCGTTTCAGGTTGAACGGCACATAAGACGACGTGATCACTATCAGTAATGATGACAGCCCTTGTACGCCTGCCATAGGTTGCGTCGATCAGCCTTCCACCATCCCTTGCCTCCTGAATGATTCGTTTAATGGGAGCTGACTCAGGGCTTACTACAGAAATTATCCGATTGGCATTTACAATATTTCCAAAGCCGATATTTACTAATTTGATGGACAAATTGGAGTCCCCCTTCGTGGCAAATCATATCAAATCCCTTGACACTTTATATTTTACTCTATATTTTGCACCTGTTCTTTGATTTTTTCCAATTCGCTTTTTAACTCGACGACCCATTGACTAATTTTTAAATCATTAGCTTTGGAGCCAATGGTATTCATTTCCCGGTTCATTTCCTGAATTAAAAAATCAAGCTTTCTGCCAATGGCACCTTTATCTCTGATTACTTTCAAAAATTGCTCGCAGTGGCTATGTAAACGAGTTAATTCTTCATCAATATTAGCTTTTTCGGCAAAGAGGGCCACTTCCGTTAATAACTTTCCTTCATCCAATTCAACCTGCCCGCCTAAAAATTCCTTCACCCTTTGCAAAATTTTCTCCCGATAGATGTCAACGACGCGTCCGGAATGTTGGGAAATATTTCCTATATATTGTCTAATCTGGGTCATTCTGGATTCTAAATCTTCTGTTAGAGCTTGTCCCTCCAAATCCCTCATTTCAACCAGCCGGTCAACAGCCTGAGACACTACATCCAAAAGAAAATCAGCCGCTTCTTCCAAATTCCGCTGCTCTTCCTTGAGTTGAATCATGTCTTCCCTGGCCAAAATATCCGTTGCCGAAATGTTGTCATGAAGATTGTATTTTTGTTGAAATTCCCGGATAGCAGACATATATTGTTCAACAAGACTCCAGTTCACCTCAAGCTGTTGATTAGGAAGAGTCTCTGCATCCATATTGACAAAAACATCCACTCTCCCCCGGAGGATCTTCTTCTGTATCAACCTCTTTATTTTATCTTCTGCAAACATAAATTCTCGAGGCATCTTGATCGAAATCTCACAAAAGCGATGATTTACCGATTTCATTTCAACGGTAAAGGAAAGACCGTCTATTCGTTGCTCTGCCCTACCATATCCAGTCATACTTTTCATAAATGATTGTCACATCCATTTAACTTTTCCCTATTGTAACTATTTTAACCCTTTGACGCAATTCTCCATCATGTGGAACTAAACTTACATGACCCGAAGGGTCACAAATTGATATGAAAAGGTATTTTCATATCAAAGAATCACACGTCGGCAACTATTCCATTCTATAGCAGCCAAGTTCCACTGAATGTTTCTGTCGCCTGCCCTGTCATATAGACATGATGATCTTCCAGATTCCATTCAATGAGCAAGTCTCCCCCCTTTAAATGGACCAAAACCTTTCTTCCTGTTTTTCCTACAAGATGGGAAGCGACCGCTGTAGCACAAGCCCCAGTACCGCAAGCCAGGGTTTGGCCAACTCCTCTTTCCCAAACCCGCATATCCACTTCTCCGTCATTCCTCACCGTTACAAATTCCACATTGGTTTTTTTCGGAAACATGGGATGGACTTCAATTAGCGGTCCCCAAGTTTCTACAGGATAATGAACGGCATCATCCACAAAAATAACAGCATGGGGATTCCCCATGGATACGGCAGTAAAATGAAAAGTTTTTCCTTTCACCTCGATGGGTATTTGGATCGCTTTTTCTCCTTCCACTTTCGTCGGAATTTCATTTGGAATCAACACAGGCGGTCCCATATCCACTTTTACTTCAGATACCCGGTCTCCTTCCGCGTGAAGAAAAACATGCTGAATACCTGCCAATGTTTCAATGCTAAGTTCCTTTTTGGTGGTCATTTGATGATCGTATACATATTTTCCAACGCATCGAATGGCATTTCCGCACTGCTCTGCTTCAGATCCGTCGGCATTGATAATTCTCATTCTAAAATCAGCCTTATCAGATGGGAGAATAAATACCAATCCGTCAGCCCCTACACCAAAATGGCGATTACACATGTTTTGAGCCAATTCAGCAACATGATCAGGCAAACGGTCATACTGAGCCATGACAACAAAATCGTTGCCCAATCCATTCATTTTCGTAAAATTCATGGAGATTCCCTGCCTTTTCCTAATTTCATACCTTATCATACTCTACTTCCAATTTTTTTTCCATGCCTATACTCCTATTTTTTGAACAAATGAGGAAGACCGGCAAAAAATGTTGGAATGGCTGCAAAGAAAAGAACAAATCCCCAATCGGTTAGATTAAGGGGCACCGTTCTGAAGATGGGCTGCAGCCCTTCTACATACAATACTCCAAGTAGCAGCACAATGGAAGAAATCACTGCCAAAATCAGCATTTTATTTTGCAGGGGATTTCGATGAAATACGGACCGCTCACTTCTGCAATCAAATACATGGATTAATTGAGCCATAACCAAGGTGGTGAATGCCATAGTTTGCGCCTTAACCAAATTTTCCGGATCAGACTGCAGGGTCAAAACAAATGCAGCAAGGGTGGATAAACCAATTAAAAATCCTCTGCTTAAAATTTTCCATCCCAGGCCTCTAGAAAAAATACTCTCCTTCCTGTTCCGGGGTGGGCGGTTCATCGTATCCTTTTCAGGTTGATCAACCCCTAATGCCATGGCAGGCAATCCATCGGTTACCAGGTTGACCCACAATATTTGAATCGGCACTAATGGTAGAGGAAGCCCTGCAACCATCGCCATCAGCATGACTAATATTTCACCCACATTGGAAGCCAATAAATAGCGGATAAACTTTCGGATATTATCATAAATGCTTCTTCCTTCCTCTATAGCCGCTTTAATCGTGGCAAAATTATCATCACTTAACACCAATGCAGATGCCTCTTTTGCCACATCCGTTCCTGTGATCCCCATAGAGACCCCAATATCGGAAGCTTTTATGGCCGGGGCATCGTTTACCCCATCACCGGTCATGGCCACCACATGGCCTTTGCTCTGCAACGCTTTCACGATCCGAAGCTTATGTTCAGGAGAAACACGGGCATACACATAAATATCCTCTGCTGCCTGCAGAAATTCCTTATCGGACAGTTGATCCAATTCTACTCCGCTGATTGTTCTCCCATTTGGCGGAAACATCCCAAGTTGTTTCGCAATGGCTTCGGCCGTCTTTTGGTGATCACCGGTAATCATAATAGTCTTAATTCCGGCCCGTTTACAATCCAGGATTGCCTGACTGACCTCCTTTCTGGGAGGATCAATCATCCCATGAAATCCAACAAAAACAAGATTTTCTTCAATATTTTGCATGGTGCGGCCTGTACCCGATGACCTGGGAATTTCTTTGTAGGCAATGGCTAACGTGCGTAAAGCCTGCTCTGCGAATTGTGTAATCTTGTTGGATACATGGAATTTTATGGGCGGTGTAAGCGGTACCACCTTCCCATGCCAAACGATGTGGGTGCAATGTTCCAAAATGACATCAGGGGCTCCTTTGACGGCAACCATCATCTCATTTCTATGATTTTTTAGAATCACGGACATTCTTTTCCTTTCAGAGTCAAATGGGATTTCTTCAATGAACTCCCACTTTGATAGTATTTGTTCTCTCCAGACTCCCCCTTTGGCTGCCGCCACCAACAGTGCCCCTTCGGTTGGATCACCCACAACTTCCCATTCTGTTTTTCTATTTATGAATGAACCCTTTTCTTTTTTTTTAATTAGATGGGCATGGTTGCACATCACCGATAACTCTAAAAAGCGACTTGTAAATAGATCATTTTTTATATCGATCTTCTTTCCGTTTTGAACAAACTCACCTTTTGGCTCATATCCACTTCCCGTTAGGAATCTTTCATTTCCGTCCAGCCAGATCTTTGTAACCGTCATCTTGTTTTGTGTCAATGTTCCTGTTTTATCTGAACATATGGCAGTGGCGCATCCGAGGGTTTCTACAGAGGGAAGCTTCCTTACAATAGCTCTACGCTTGATCATCCTCTGCACTCCTAAAGCCAAGACGATGGTGACAATGGCAGGCAGTCCTTCCGGAATGGCAGCTACCGCCAAGCTTACACCCGTTAAAAACATTTGATAGGCATTTTGTCCATGACTTATTCCCGTGACCACAACCGCGATCGTTAACAAAATGGCTAACAGCACCAAAACCTTTCCAAGATGCTCCAACCTTTGTTGGAGGGGAGTTTGAATTTCTTCGGAAGATTCAATCAGATGGGCAATACGACCCATTTCTGTGTCCATTCCAGTTGCCACAACTATCCCCTGACAAGAACCTCTGGTTGCCATTGTTCCCATAAAAAGCATGTTTAGCTGATCCCCCAAAGAAATTTGATCATTGAAAATCATTTGATTTGTCTTTTCTACCGGAACTGATTCTCCGGTTAAAGATGATTCATCCACAAGCAACCCTTTACTAGATATAATCCGTATATCAGCCGGTATGCGGTCTCCTCCTTCGACGTATACCAAATCACCGGGAACCACTTCATTGGCAGAAATCTCCTGAAGCTTACCATCACGAATCACATGAGCATTGGGTGCCGTTAAATCCTTTAGTGCCTTTAAAGATTTTTCTGCCCGAAATTCCTGAACAAAACCAAGAACCGCATTAATGATTACAATGGCAATGATCGTAATGGCATCTGTATATTCTCCCAGCAAGCCTGAAATGAGGGTTGCTACAAGAAGTACCAATACCATAAAATCCTTAAACTGGTTTAAAAATTGGAAAAACGGATTTATCTTTTTCCCTTCCTTCAGGCTGTTCGGTCCAAAGTAATTCAGTCTTCTTTTCGCTTCTTTCCAGGTTAACCCATGATTCAAATCTGTATGTAATACTTGTTCGAGCCGGGCGACCTCTTCACGATACCATTTTCGATTATTCAACCGTCATCCTCCCCTTCGAAACAACCTACTATGCTACCTTATTCAGACAAGCCAAAAAAAATGCTATACTATGGATGCGGAACAAAACAAACATGACCCGAAGGGTCACAAAATGAAAATGTATTTTCCTTTCAAAAATTCACATGTCCGTTAGTCGAGTTCGTACAAGAAGTGATTCAGGTCTGCTTCAAGTGTAAAAAACGGAGTCCTGTAAAACATCTGTAGATTTCAAAAATGATGTCTGTGTGCAGGCAAATATAAGAATGATTCGAAGTAAGTAAGCATGATTGGAGTTGAATAGGATGTCTTTTGACGGGTTTGTGATACATGCCATTGCAAATGAACTAAAATCAAACTGTTTACAAGGGAAAATATCTAAAATATATCAGCCTGAAGAAGAAGATTTGGTCTTCCATATTCGAGCCAAAGGCAAAAATCTTAAGATTCTTCTTTCGGCCAACCCTGCTTTTCCACGTGTCTATCTAACTGATAGGGAATTTCAGAACCCAGCAGAGCCTCCTATGTTTTGCATGCTGCTAAGAAAGCATTTGGAGGGGGGAATCATAGAAGAAATTGAGCAGGTAAATCTCGAAAGAATCATCATCCTGCAGGTTCGCACCAGAGATGAAATGGGAGATATCGCATTAAAAAAACTGGTGATTGAACTGATGGGCAGACACAGCAATCTGATATTGGTTGACCCCTCTTCCAATCGGGTGATAGATAGCATTCGCCATGTAACGCTCAGTATGAGCCGTTACCGTACCGTTCTTCCAGGAAGGGAGTATATCTTTCCCCCTGATCAAGGAAAAAAAAATCCGTTATGGATCACCGAGGACCAATTCATCCGTTCCCTTCAGTTTAATCAAGGGAAACTGGATCAACAACTGGTGAATCAGTTTACAGGCCTTAGTCCATTAGTTGCAAAGGAAATTCTCTATCGGGCCGGACTACCAAACAGAGAAAACTTATGGGAGAGCTTCTCCAGCATCATGGAAGAGATAAAACATAAACAATATCAGCCCACCCTTGCTGACAGCGGGAAAAAAATCTACTTTTCAGCGGTTCGCCTTTCTCATGTGGAAGGAAATATTAAAACCTTTGAATCTATGAGCCTTTGTCTGGAACACTACTTTGAGCATAAAGCTGAACAGGATCTGGTGAAGCAAAAAGGGCAGGATCTCTTTCGTATTCTTCAGCATGAGCTAAAAAAAAATGAGAACAAGCTGGAAAAAATGGAAAGGGAACGAAAAGACGCCGAAGACGGCGAACGTTACAAATTGTACGGAGAATTAATTACCGTCTATATGCATCAGATAAAAAAAGGAGATAAGGAAGCACTGGTCAACAACTATTATGAAAAAGATGATGCCATTGTTTCCATCCCACTGGACCCAAAAAAATCACCCGCTGAAAATGCCCAGCATTACTTCAAAAAATATAATAAGTCCAAGACCTCCCTGATCATGTTAAAAAAACAGATCAATAAAACCCGGGAGGAAATCAATTATTTGAATACCATTTTACATCAGCTGAGCCATGCCTCTTTGTCAGACATTGAGGAAATCAGAGAAGAACTGCAGGAACAAGGATATTTAAAACATAGAAAAAGAATGAAAGGAAGCAAAAAAAGAGAGCATTTGCCCCAATTGGAGCAGTTCCAATCATCAACTGGCTTCACCATATACTTGGGTAAAAATAACAAGCAAAACGATTATTTAACCAACCGACTGGCAAAACCTACAGATACTTGGCTTCATACTAAAGACATACCCGGTTCCCACGTGGTCATCAGGGGTAAAGATGTTGATGAAATTTCAATTAAAGAAGCAGCCCAATTGGCAGCCTATTTCAGTAAAGCCAGGCATTCCAGTCAAGTCCCTGTCGACTATACCTTAGTAAAACACGTAAAAAAACCGAATGGAGCCAAACCTGGTTTTGTAATCTACGACAATCAGAAAACGATTTTTGTAACTCCGAATGAAAAGATTCTAGAAAAATCGAAAAAACGCCCATCCTGAATCGGATGGGCGTTTAATGTTTCGTTAATCCTGTTCATGTTCCGTTTTTAGGTTCAAATTTAACGAACCAGGCTGGACACCTTTACTTCGGGATTTACGACTTCCATTTCCCCAACGCCGCGAATTAATTTCTTGGCATAATACTTCGCAGGCTTTAGCACAGAGATCAGGTAGTCAATCGCCACCTGCGGGTCAACGGTTTCGCCGCAAGTATAGCAATCAATAGCAGCAAATCCCTTCTCAGGATAAGTGTGAATCGACAAGTGGCTTTCTGATAGGAGCAAAAGAACAGTAGCTCCTTGAGGTTCGAATTTCTTAGATTGTACTCCCAAGATTGTAGCTCCAGATGTTTCTGCAGCTTCTACCATTTGATGTTGTAACCATTCTGCGTTGTTTAGCAAGTCAAAATCGACTCCCCAAGTGTCAATGGCAACATGTCTTCCGAAAGTTGAGTATTCCATCTTTCGGTTCCCCCTTCCTAGCAAAATATTTTTAAAAAATCGCTAGGACCTGCGTCATTCACTACTGGGGGTATACACTTATCAAAAGAGTCCCCTTTTCATTGAGTGAATCCTGGTTCCTATTAACATTAACGAAAATAAAAATATCACGTCCTTTGCAAACTTGCAATAGGCTTTTGAAAAAAAATTGTAATTTTTTTTGGTAAAAAAGGAAACAAGTTACGCTTCCAGAATAAACAAGGAGTTGGATAATTCTTTCAGGGATTGGTCAATCTGATTTCTCATTTCTACATGATCCTTGTGGCGATTCCGTTTATCCAGCAATTCATTAATTTTCATGCGAATCTTATAAATCTCTTGTTCAGCCCATTGGCTTCTATATAATCTCTCAAATTCACCCAGCGAATCCTTATACTGGTAAATAATCCGCTCTCTCTCTTTGTTCAGCTCTTTGATGGAGACAACGATTCCGTTATGATACTGATAAATCATGGTGAAATTGGAGTAGATACGATGAACCGTTGCACTACCCTTGAAAGTTGATATCGCTTTTCTCATCAAAGATGCCAATTCCAAATCACGAATGAGATAAGAACCGTAACAAATATATTGATTTTCTTGCTTGACAAAGGAGAGGGTTACCTGATGATTGGTTTCATACAAAATGAGTTCACGATCGCCATTATCCAAAATCTTAATTTCCATACGAAAATTTTCCATGGTAAACATTTGGATAAATTGATGAAATTCCAGTTCGCTTAATTCCAAATACACCTTCGTATATTCAGTCGCTAGTCGCCTAGCCATAATATCTCCTCAATTCTGATTTTTTTGACCAGAGGAAATGACAACACAACAACCCAATCGAAATTTTTTATACCTTTATGGGAATCCTCGCTTACCACATAAATAGCGGAAGATAATCACCCCTTGGATAGTTTCCTACAGATTAGATTATACTTTATTTTTTTAAAAAAGTCCCCCCCATTTTTATATAAAAGTGGAAATATAGATGTCGAATTAAACTTGTTCAGGAGCCTGCCGCCACTTTTCTCAGATAACTAGATTCTTTAATTCCGTCTACATGGATGCTATCGTTAGAAAGATACTTTCTCAGAAGGGTGCTCCGGATGATTTATGCTTTTGTCTCTCCATTTTGCCAGCAATACATACAAAGAGGGAACCACCACCAAGGTTAGAGCAGTGGAGAAAATCAAACCGGAAATAATGGTCACCGCCATGGGCCCCCATAAGCTCCCACCCAGAATAGCCATCGGCGTTAAACCGAACACCGCTGTAGCCATGGTTAATAATATAGGGCGCAGACGGGCTTTCCCTGCTGTTGCTACGGCTTCGTACAAGTCAAGTCCTTTCTTCCTCGCCTGTTCAATAAATTCGATGAGAACAATCCCATTTCTTACTACGATTCCCGATAGACTCACCATACCCATTAAAGCCATAAATCCAATGGGTTCCCTAGTAATGAATAAGCCGATTATTGCTCCTCCGCCAGCCAAATAAACGGTTGACAGGATAAGAATGGGAATAGACAATGAATAAAACTGCATGGCAATGATGATATAAATTAACAGTAAAACGATCAGAGATAGCTTTCCAATCGAAGTAAAAGCAGCATCCCTTTCTTCAGTCTCTCCTCCAATTTCAATAAAATACCCCGGCGGCAAGGATAGGCCCTGTAAATAGTGATTTAGATCCGTCATGATCTCATCTGGGAGTCTTCCTTGGGCATAACTGCGTACCGTTACCGTTCTGGTCAGATTGTTATGATGGATGGCTTTAGTCATCCAATTTGGTTTCAAGGAGACGATTTCACTTAAAGGGATAGGTTCACCATTTGCCGAAGGAACCAATAATCTTTCGATGTGATTTAAGGATTGCCGATCTTTGTCTCCTGAGTAAAGGGTAACATCCAACAATTGATCCCCCTTCTGATACTGAGCCACCTCCACACCTTCGACGGCCAATCGGACGGTTGTGGATAAATCCTTATCGGAGATTCCATAGAGGCTAGCTTTTTCCTTATTCAGTTCCAAATCAACGGTATACATATCCATACCCATGTCATCGGAAATATTAACAGCGCCTGGGATTTTATACAACATATTCTGAACTTCCTGGGACAACTTTCTTAGTTCCTCCAAGTCCGTTCCATTGATGCGAATGGCAACGGGAGCACCGACCGGCGGGCCTGATTCCAATTCACGGGGCAAAATCTCGACACCGGGAAACATCTCCTGCAGTTGATTTCTCCAAGGTGTAATCAATTCTTTCGTCTCTGTTACTTTTCTGTCAATCTTGACAAATAGCTGACCTTCATTTACTCCTGAACGCTCCAATTCGGTGTTATAAAATTTTGGTGTTGTTCTTCCCGCATAAGCAGATACAGAAACGACCCCTGGTTGCTCTTTTACCCAGGCTGCAGCTTTTTCAACGACTTCCTCTGTCACAGCTAAGCTGTTACCGGTTGGCAACGTAAAGTCAATTAAAAACTCTTCCCGCTCTGCATTAGGGAAATATTGAACACCCAAATAAGGAAGCAATCCAAAACTGCTGGTGCCAACAGCTAAAGCGACTACACCTGTTAGCAGCGGGCGGCGCAAGAATCGATGAATCTGCTTTTCATAATAAATACTTAATTGATAAAGGTGTTTTCCTAATAAACCCGGTGATTTAGCTTCATATCTATTTGAAAAAACAGATTGTCGCTCACCCATCCACTGTCGGAAAATAGGCACAATGGTAAGTGACATGATCATTGATACTCCCAAGGTAAGACTTACGACCACAGGAATGGGCTTGATAAAGTCCCCAATATCCCCCTTTAAAAAGAATAGGGGGAAAAAGGCAGCAGCCGTTGCTATCGTAGCTGTGGTGATGGAAATGGCCACATCACGGCTTCCCTCTACAGAAGCTTTAAAGGGAGGATCCCCCAAAGATAGCCTTCTCTCAATATTATCATTGACAACAATGGCATCATCCACCAGAATTCCCAGCACAATTACGAGGGACGCAATGGTAATCTGGTTTAAATCAATCCCCAACGCATCCAGGGGTATAAACCCGATGGCAATAGAAATGGGAATGGCCAACGCTACAATAAGAGCCGTTGCAATGGTTAATCCCAATGAGCAAACGATGATTACCGCAACCATTCCTATCAGCAGTTCCCGGCCTAACTCAGAAAATAAGCGATTAATGCTTTCCTTTTGATTAAACAGAGATATGACCTCCACATCAACAGGAAGCTGTTTTTTTAGTTCTTCGATTTTTTTATCAAGTCTGTCCTGAAGAGAAGGGATATCGACTCCTTTTTCCGACCGGATCACAAGATCCACTGCCGGTCTTCCGTTATAAGTAATGCCGACCTTTCTCTTCTTTGTTGATAATTCAACTGTAGCTACCTCTTTTAACTTGACGGGAACTCCGGACGGTGTTCGATAAACAACGGTGTTTCCAATATCTTCAACCGTTTCCCATTCCCCCGTCAGGTTTAAATAAAATTGCCGATTTTTTTCCTCTACGGTTCCTAACGGCACCCGATTATATTTGTTTTCCAGGGATTGATAAACCACTCCCCATGGAAGTCCATAGGCTGCCAGACGTTCAGCATCCAATGAAATGCTGATTTCCTGATCAGGCAGTCCAACGATGGACACATTGCTTACTCCTTCAACGGTATTTAATTGGTCCTTCCAGTTTTCGAGAATCGGACGTAGACCTTCAATCTCTTCTCTCTTTTCTACGACAACGTGTAAAATTTGCTGGGCAATCCCTGCCAAATCATCATTAACGACCGGTTTTTCAGCTTCATCAGGCAACTCACTTTCAGCAGACTGCACCTTCTGCCTAAGGATATCCCATGAGCGTTGATTATCCCCTCCGGGTTTTAATTCAACGACGATGTAGGATAGATTAGCCATGGAAGTAGACTTCACAGAAGCGATATTATCCATCTCATTTATTTTTTCTTCCAGGGGCTTGGTAACCAATTGCTCTACTTTTTCCGGAGATGCACCGGGATAGACAGTTGTAACGGTTGCTACGGTTAAGGCAATTTCAGGATTTTCCCTTTGTTTTAGCCCGGCAAAACTGAATGCTCCCACCAATACAGCCATTACAAAGAAAAGGAGGGTAATTTTCTGATACTTTAAGAGAAAGGCTATCACTTACTTTACCTCCTCTCCAAATACTTTTTCTCCGTCAGATAAAAAATTGGCTCCTTGGACAACCACCTTTTGTCCGCTTATTAAACCTGAAGTGACCAAAAGATCTCCTTTCACCACTTTCTTGACCGTCACTTTCTGTTTCCGAACCTGCCCCTGTTCAAAAATAAATACATAGGGTCCTCCTTCTCCTTTTTGAATTACTGCTGAGGGATTTAGATAAATTCCCTTTTCTTCTTGAATCTGATTAATGACTGAAACCGTCTCCCCTGATAGCCATGCTCTGTCTTTATTGTCGACAACCACCTCTACGGTTACAGTACCTGTTCCACGATTGGTCGCTGGGGATACCCGGGTAATCTCCCCCACTTTCACCATAGTCCCATTAACCACTTTTACTTTTTTCCCTGTAGACCAATCCTTTATTTCTTTACTAGGAACAGGGAGTGAAACCTTTAAATGGTCTATATACCCAAAACGATAAATAGCTCTTCCAGGGGAAACCAACTCCCCGACTGAAGCAAATTTTTCCAGAACGACTCCTTCAAACGGGGCTGTTAGCCTCGTCTTTTCAAGCTGTTCTTGTGACAATTTCGACTGAGATGAAGCTTGATTCACCTTTGCCGCAACCTGTTTCTTCTGTTCATCTCTGGCTCCTTTAAGGGTAAGTTGATAGGCTTCCTCAGCCTGAGTCAACTGTTGTTCCGATACTTCCAACTTTGTGATGACCGCCTCAAAGGCAGATTCTGAAATGGCCCCTGCTTCATACAGCGATTTCATTCTCTGATACTCACTTCGAGCAAGCTCAGCTGATGCCTTGGCTTGGTTAAAAACGGCTTCCGCCTGCTTTATTTCTTCCGCTCTGGCTCCGGATTCCACCTGTTGTCTAACAGCTTGGGCTTCATCAAGTTGTGCCCTGGCCGCTTCTGCCTGCCACTGATAGAGTTCTGAGGATATCGCAGCGAGAACTTCTCCCTTTTTCGCCTCGGTTCCAATTTCCATCATTTCCTGTTCAATCTGCCCCGCCACTTGAAAGGATAAGATGGCTTCCTTTTCCGGCTGCAATATACCTGTTAACTGAGAATCCCGAACAGGTTGAGAAAATGTAACTTCGGTTATATAGACCGTCTTTAACGATTCATTAGAAACTTCCTCGCTCCCGCAACCGCTTAAAATGAAAATGAGCAGAAACAGCAAAATATAGTAAATTCTCCATCTCATGTTTATGTCCTCTCCCTTTACAGTCTGAATCAAATTTTATTTCTATAGGTGTGGAACATTTTTTTAGTTCCGTACAGATATTTAGAAGGAATTAAAGAATTTATACGGACAGCCTTCGAGTTCGTACTGAGCGGCGAGGCTAAAGAACGGGAATTAGCCCTCAAACTGACTCCACCTTTGAAATACCCAGATGTTTTTGAGGGCTCCGTTCTTTAGCCTTGAAGCGGACCTGATTTACTTCCTGACGAACTCGACAAGCGGAAGTGTAAATCTTTAATTCCAGATCTAAAGATTTACACGTCCACTTCCAAGTACGAATAAATCATCTGGGTCAGTTCCTCAATCATGGTGTCCAGATCAACACCCCTCGGATTCATCTTTAGCATAATAAACGAGCCTACCATGGTAGACATCAAGACAGGAACTTTCTTCTCGGCATCCAGCTGTTGAGAAAGGTAACCTTCCTCAATCTGCTGTTGGATAAACTTGACGAGAAATTGCTGAAAACTCTGGTACATCCATTCAATCTTTGCCCTGATCTGTTCATCTCTTCCAGCCAATGCGTAAAACTCAAGAATTATGGAAGAATTAGAGTAGTTTTCCTTGCAGCTGATTGACACCAGCCGATAAATCGTCTCTTTCAAATTGCCAGCCCATTGATAGGACAGCAGTCTTCTCTGCCGTTCTTCCACATGCTGCTCCAGAAGCTTAAAAAAAATCTCCTCTTTGGAATGAAAGTGAAAGTAGAGGCCTCCTTTAGTAATTCCAGCCTTTTTGCAAATATCGTTTACCGATGCCTTTTCATATCCTTTTTCAGAAAAAACCTCAAAGGCAGCAAGGAGAATTCTATGATAGGTTTCTTCCCCCTGTTTTTTCTTAAGGCTCAATGGATCTCCTCCCTTCACAGGTTATTATACCGACCAGTTGGTATGTATTATTTTAAATAAAAGGTTAAATCCTCCGACGAAAATTGTCAATATAATTTCCGATTTACAAACAAAAGACCGCCCAATGAATCTGAGCGGCAGTTTGCTAGTTCACTTTGCTTTCTTCAGGTGAAAAATGATATTCCGTATTCCACACTTCTTCTATAGAGATGGGTTCCTTCACAAGATTCCAATAGGTTTTCTCACGGTTCCAAAAACGCTCAATCCATTCAGCCAATTGTTCCCGGTTTACCAGTTTTACCTTTAAGTGCTCCGCCAACTCCCTGGCAGGGGAAGTAAAATCCCTGTTTGTGATCACCGCAGCAGTATGGCATCCATAATAACCCTTTGCTGCGTAAACTTCCTGTATGGCATAATTTCCAACCGGAGCAGAAACATTCTTTGCTTGAACCACTATTTTTTCTTCAAGCCTCTCCAGGATCAAATCTCCACCCTGATCTCCCGTTGTCTTGGTGTAAGCAACCTGATAGCCCATCTTTTCAAATAACATTCCAAGAAATCGTTCAAATTCCTTCCCGGAATCACCCATTTGATCGATATCTTCCAAAGTAACAGGTTTCACCGGCCTTCTCTCCAACAGAATTTCCTGTATTAACTGTCCCCTTATTTCCATTTCCATTTTGTATTCCATTTCTCTTAGGAGGGGACCCGGTTTTTTTTTCCAGTCGGAATACTTGATATGCAGCTGATTTTCTAAATCTTCCTTTGAAAAATTCTCCTCGATAAATCGGATTAAATTGTGAATAGTCCAGGATTTTCGAACCTCTTCAGAGAGCGAGTCTCTTCCCCCTTTTACACTCACATATAATTTCAACACTGATTCAATATTGGCAGGTGTACCCAACATTTTTGATATCAAATGGGCAAATTGACTATACCGATGTTCCTGTATCTCTTCATTGATAAAGAGACGCAGAGCCATCAGATCGATATAGGAGCCCCTTTGATATAGCATCCCCTGAAGGTCCCTTACTGCTCTTTCCAAAAAAGGATGTTCCTTCGGTTCATCGGAAACTTCCACATGGTGAACGGTTCCATCTTTCCTTAATTCCAGCGGGATTTTAAATTCTTCGTTAAACGTACGAACAAAACGGCGAATCCAATCCCTTTCCCTATCGGCCGCATTTCTGTACTTCCTTACCATCAGGGTCCCCTGTCTAAAATAAGAAGGTTTAAACAAATTGACAAAATCTCTGAACACCACAAAACCTCTCCTTCCCTCTCTTCATAGAATCATAGATTATCTATCTACCATTATGAACAGATCAAGGGAAGGATATACCGATGATTGTTTTTTACCCATTTTCCTCTAATTGGTGGTGAAGGAAGTACATTCCCACCGGCAAAAAAATGATCAGGACAACCATGAGATAGTAGGAAAATCCCATTCCTACATCAAACCCGATCACAATGAAGAGAAAAAAGGCGATTCTGCCTAATGCAATGGCAAATTCTCTGAATACCAAGGTCTCCATCAGTCTGGTCATCCCAATTTCTTTTGTCTGTTGTGAAAAATAAATCATGTTTTTGAAATGAAGAGTCGTCACAGGAAGCCATAATAGGGGTAGGGCAACAGAAATGACCAGATTAAAGAGGACAAACAAAGGAGCTGAAGGAATAAGAAGAGTAAGGGTAATCACCACGGCCAATATCATGCCCATCCTGGCCAGCCAATCCCTGTTGGATTGATTTAACACCTTTCCTACCACCCAATAGGTAACAATCGTCAAGAAGGAGAAAAACATATTCCAGCTTCCCAGGGAAAATTCATTCTGCAAAAAAAGATAGATGAAAATACCGAATGAAAGCTGAATAAAAGAGAAAAAGAATCCATAGGCTGCAGAGACAAACCCGATGTTTAACAATTTTTCATCCTTTGGCATAAATAAATTTCGTTTACTGAATTTTGACCGGACCTGAAGATTAGGTGAAAAAAAACTGGCGATCACTTGAGCAGACAATAAAATCAGGATGATAAAAAAAGTTACTTGATAGCCTTTAATCATGATGAACATTCCAGAAGCAATGGGCGTGAGCAATTGTGCCAGCCCCGATATCACATACTCCAAACCAACCAGAAAGGAACGGTTTTTTTCATTTGAAAACCAAAGGAGATATAAATTAAAACTGATAAAGAATAGTCCAATATAACTCCCGTAAAGGATGCCCAAAAAAGGCAGGAAATCAAGATGAAAATGTTTAAAAACAAGCAAAAAGAAAAATTGGAAAAAGGCAAGCAAAGCAGATAAAACAAAGGTGCTTCTACTTCCTGATATACGCAGGAACCAAGCACCTGTTAATGTGGAAATAAATATAAAGGTGACAGAAAAAAGATTGAAAACCCCAATGGTCAAAAAATCCTGCTGCAGATGCCAAAAAAACACATTCATAAACAAATTTGAAAATGAAATGACCATAGAAAAAATAAAATGGATGAAATATAATACCCCGATCGGATTCAACCAAACCCCTCCATGAAGACAACCTTTCTCCATGTATATGTCTTATGCACAAAAACTTTCCTTCCCCGTATGATGATAATAAGATAAGCTGCATGGAGGAATTTGCATGAAAAGGGGATTCTTATCTAACATTTTGGCTTTTGGGACACTGATCAGCGCGATAATCACCATTATTGGGGTATTATTCTCGATTGAGTGGTTAGGAATGGCGGGCGTCGTGGTATTGTCCTTTCTGATGATTGTGATATTGACCCTTATCACTTCGAACGTCCTTAAACAATTTTTAGATAAAAAAAAGAGGTAGAAGAACCTGTATTTCAGGTTATTCATACCTTTCAATATAGCCAAATTGAAATAGCATAAACTGGAATTAAATGGATACTTGATTTAAGAACCGTTTCAACTGATCCGCCGATTTGATCAAATTTTGTCTTTCATCTTCGGAAAGAGGAAGTTCCAGAACCTCTTCTGCACCATTTTTCCCAACGATGCAAGGAACACCAATACACACATCATCAATCCCTAAATAGCCTTGCAGATAAGTGGAAACTGGAAGAACAGAACGCTGATCCTGTAAAATAGCCTCACAAATTCTGGCCAGGGATAAGGCAATGGCGTAATAGGTGGAGCCTTTTTTCTGTATGATTTGGTATGCTGCGCCTCTGGTATCTTCGTAAATTGTTTCTTTATCTTCTTCCGATAATCGCAGCCTTGAATGATGCTGCAGCTCCTTTTGGGTTGTTCCTGCAACATTAAGCAAACTCCATACCGGAACCTCGGTATCTCCATGTTCCCCTACGATTAAGCCATGAATACTTCGCGGATCAATGTCTAGCTTTTTGGCAATCAAATATCGAAAACGAGCCGTATCCAGTAAGGTCCCCGAACCCATCACTCTTTCCTTGGGCCAACCAGATATTTTCTGAGCAACATAAGTAAGAATGTCCACGGGATTGGTAGCAATTAACAAAATTCCATCCTGATTATATTGGATAATTTCTCCAATGATTTCACGAAAGATCGTCACATTTCGCTGCATGAGATCAAGTCTGGTTTCTCCTGGTTTCTGATTGGCCCCTGCGGCGATAACAATAATATCAGCCCCTTTGCAATCCTCATAGGTACCCGCTTTGATTTTCATTGGTTGAGCCAAAAGGATCCCGTGGTTTAAATCTAAAGCGTCTCCCTCCGCTTTGTCGGGATTCACATCAATCAAAACCAATTCGTTGACCATCCCTTTTACGAGAACGGTATACGCAAAAGTTGAACCAACTGCTCCACAGCCGACAACAACGATTTTTGAATGTTTTTTCATCCTAATCTCCTCCAAATCAGTAATCCTTTATACCATTCATCATAGCTGAAATCTTGGAATTTAATCATTAATATTTTGTGAATTTTTTCACGACATCGTATTTGATGTGCTGATTCTTTAATACATAAGGCCGGAAATTCTCTAACTCTGTCGCTATAAATAGGGATTGTAATTCTTTCCAAAATCATTTATATTCTAATTACAAACTGTATTTGGTGTGGTAGATACATTAAACCAACTCCTTGTTTGGTAAAGGTATGCTGCTCAATTACAGTTCATCCCCCAAACAAAGGAGATTGGAAAATGGTTTATGTAGACAAGAATTTAGAATGTAAAGATTGCGGAAAAACTTTTGTTTTCTCCGCCAATGAACAGGAGTTCTATGCAGAAAAGGGATTCAAAAATGAACCCTTAAGATGTCCTGAGTGCAGATCAGCCAGAAAACAAAATGTGCGAAACAACAGAAGAGATAACAACTCCTTCCGTGCCCCGCGCAAAATGTACCGTGCCACCTGCTCCGCATGCGGCGCTTCAACTGAGGTTCCCTTTAAGCCAAGCGGTGAGAAGCCTGTCTATTGCCGTGATTGTTTCCAAAGAAGATAAATCGAGTAAGAGGGGGCGACTAACCCCCGTCTTCTCACACCACCTAGCATGCGGTTCCGCACTAGGCGGTTCGCCAACCTTGACGAAGTTCGTTATATCTTTGGGTTAAACTCTTGAGTCCTCGGGA
>NZ_JAKIHL010000038.1 GCF_021608135.1 Microaerobacter geothermalis | reverse complement strand
TGCTGTTTGATCTCTTTGATCTCGCCAATGACGATTTTCCCCACTTGATAGGTTTTTGCTAGCTCGATTATTTTTCTGCTTGCTTGATGGAGATAATTCTGAAGGATATGATGTCGTTTCATTCGTAATTTCTGTATATGTTTGGTAGTACGGAATGCTTTTGCTCCCACCTGTTTCATTCGTATAGATTGGTAGTGTGCAATTCGTTGATTTATGTAACCATTGATGCTTTTTAATTGCTTGCCCCTGATGAGGTAATTATCTTTATCGTTTCACCTCCTCTTCCTATGATGATTATATCATAAGAAAAGGCGTTATGGAACATTTGTTTGTAATCAGTCAGCATTTATCTCCCACTTATAGAAGATGGGAGTCTTCTGCTAAGTAATGATAAAACCGCCGGGAATTCCAATCAGGGCCGCGATAAATCCGCCTACGGCCCCCAGTATGAGATACATTGTATATTTTGATAAATGATGGATCAAGCCAATCCCCTTACCCGTTTGCAGATTTCTTCTCCGACTTCCCGAGTGGTAGCTTTCCCGCCAATATCCGGGGTTTTGATGCCATCTCCAGTGACATCCTCCATCACCTTAAGGAGCTTTTTACCCAACTCATCTTCTCCAAAATGATCCAGCATCATTTTTGCCGTCCAAATCTGTCCAATGGGATTGGCAATTCCTCTCCCATAAATATCCGGGGCTGAACCATGGACCGGTTCAAACATGGAGGGATACTTTCCGTTCAGATTGATATTGGCTGCCGGAGCAATCCCGATACTACCCATGATTGCTCCTCCCAAATCGGTTAATATATCTCCAAACAAATTGCTGGCTACAATCACATCAAAAATATGCGGCCTGGTCACAAAAAAGGCAGCCAAGGCATCAATATGGTAGGATGCGGTATCCACATCGGGATAATCTTCCTTTACATCCTTGAAAACCAGATCCCAAAAAGGCATGGAGTGGAAAATCCCATTGGATTTGGTGGCACTGGTGACATGACCTCTTCTTTTCTTAGCCAATTCAAAGGCATATCTCATGGCCCTTTCTACCCCTTTGCGGGTAAAGACAGCATTTTGAATGGCCATTTCATCTTCTCCTTTATGAATCCGCCCCCCAATTTCACTATATTCCCCCTCACTGTTCTCCCTGACGACGATGATGTCAAAGTCATTTGGATTTACCAGAGGAGAAGTGACTCCCTTAAGTAATTTGGCCGGACGGATATTAATCACCTGTTCAAACTCCCGGCGAATTTTGATCAACAACCCCCACAAGGAAATATGATCAGGAATCAGTTTTGGATTGCCAATCGCCCCCAAAAAAATGGCCTCGAAGTTAGACAGGATGTTTAATCCATCCTTGGGCATCATTTCTCCATGCTCCACGTAATAATCACAACTCCACGGAAATTGGGTAAATTGAAATTTCAGGCCACCGTGGACGTCTGCTACTGTTTCAAGAACCTTTAATGCTTCAGGTACCACTTCTTTTCCAATCCCATCTCCAGGTATTACGGCAATTTCAAAAGTCCTCATTCTTTTCACCTCATTTATTATTGTTTTGAAACAATTGAAGGAGATGATTCATATCCCTCATCATGTGTTGAGACATGACGTGGGATGCCTTCTCCGGGTTTCTGTTTTTTAGTTCCGTTAATATGCCATGGTGATCACTTAATATGGTTCTTCCTCTGCTTTTCCCCTGAAAGTTATGAACTCGATAAAAATGGGTAAGGGCTCTAAGGGATTCAAGTTGAGTCTGCAAACGCCTATTCCTACTGAATTGAATAATCAAATCATGAAATTTGGCATTTTGGTTAATGGCTTCGTTAGGATCATTTTCTTCCAATGCTTTCTTTGTCAGCGATAAAACTTGTTCCAATTCTTCTATCTCTTGATCATTCACTTGAGAAGCAGCCAATGAGGCTGCCATTGATTCCAAGGCCATCCGACATTGGTAAATTTCTTTAATATCATGAAGGGATGGACGATAGACTAAAATTTGGGATTTCTGATCTAAAATAAGGAGACCCTCATTTTGGAGGGATCGAATCGCTTCCCGAACGGGACTTCGACTAATCCCAAATTCCCTAGCAATTTTCGATTCAAAAATACGTTCTCCAGGTTGAAATACCCCATCCATAATCATTTTTTTTAAAGAATAATAAATTTGTTCATATAGCGGAAGGGATTTCTCCACCTTAAAATAATTCAACGAATTCACCTGCCTATGCTTGTCGTCTGTCGACATTGTTAGAATTTTCTTATATTGTAAATGAAACCATTGACATTCGTCAATGGCTCAGATTGTTATCTTAATGAAGTCTTTATTTAAAAATTAATTCATGACCAATATATTTTTAAACTCCTCTGTGATAAGCGGAACAACCTCAAACAGGTCCCCAACGATTCCATAATCGGCCACTTGGAAAATAGGAGCTTCCGGATCCTTATTTATAGCAACGATCACCTTGGAGTTGGACATACCGGCTAAATGCTGAATGGCTCCAGAGATTCCGCAGGCAATATACAGGTCTGGAGTGATCACTTTACCCGTCTGCCCAATCTGTAAGGAGTAATCGCAGTATTCGGCATCACATGCCCCGCGGGAAGCTCCGACTGCACCGCCCAATAGATCAGCCAATTCCTGAAGAGGCTTAAACCCGTCAGCATTCTTCACTCCCCGGCCTCCGGAAACAACCACTTTGGCTTCAGATAAATCCACACCGGTGGATGCCTTGCGCACCACTTCCTTTACAACGGTACGTAAGTCCTTTATTTCTACAGAAAAGTTAACCACTTCTGCTGTTTTGCCTGCCTCCGGTTCATCCAGGGCAATGTTATTGGGACGAATGGTGGCAAAGATGGTTCCCTCCACCACTTTCTTTTTGGCAAAGGCTTTCCCGGCATAGATGGGACGGGTAAAAATCACTTCGTCTCCCTCTACAGAAATATCTGTGCAGTCAGAAATAAGTCCCAACCCTAACTTAGCCGCCACTCTGGGTGCCAAATCCCGGCCGATGGAAGTGTGCCCCAAGAAGATAACATCGGGTTTTACCGCATTGATTACTTGAACAAAGGACTGGGTATAGGCATCATTGGTATATTGTTTTAACTGCTCATGTTCCACTACGTATACTTTATCTGCGCCATATTGGGCCAATTTATCTGCTGCTGATCCATCTGCTCCAAACAATACCGCAGAAACATTTCCGCCATTGGACACTTTCTTGGCTGCAGACAGGGATTCCAAGGATACATTGCGCAATTGTCCATCTCTTGTTTCGGCAAATACCAATATATTTTTACTCACGGTTTCTTCCCCTTTTTTTCACTAAATGACTTTGGCTTCATTGCGAAGAAGCTGTACCAGTTCTTTTACCTGATCTCCAATTTCACCCTGAAGGATTTTTCCTGCTTCTTTTTTGGGTGGAAGATATTGATCAACCAGTTCCGTTTTACTATTGATGGCGGACGGATCTAATCCGAGGTCACCGGCGCTTAATCTTTCTAACGGCTTCTTTTTCGCCTTCATTATACCGGGTAAGGATGGATATCTTGGTTCATTTAAACCTTGCTGAGCCGTGACCAAAACGGGAAGCTGAACTTCGATCACTTCCGTATCTCCTTCTACATCCCTTTCTACACGGGCCTTGTTCCCTTCCACATCCAACTTGACAATGGTGGAGACATGAGGAATCCCTAATTCTTCGGCCAATCTTGGTCCAACCTGGGCAGAACCGTCATCCACCGCCATGTTTCCGGCAAGGATGATGTCGTATTCCCTTTGCTTGACAACGGCTGCCAATACTTTGGCAATGGTGTATTCATCTCCAAAGAGACTTTCATCATGGACAATCACCGCTTTATCTGCACCCATGGCTAAAGCTGTGCGAAGCGCAGATTCAGCCCGGGTTGGTCCAACGGTAATCACGGTCACTTCCCCACCGTGCTGTTCCCTTAATTTCAGGGCTTCCTCTACGGCATATTCATCATAGGGGTTGATGATAAATTCAACACCCTCTTCACTGATTTGGCCATCCTGTATGACGATTCTTTCTTCGGTATCGAAGGTTTGTTTTAGACATACAAGTATTTTCATGAATAATCCTCCTTCCGGTATTTTAGATATTTGTTAGACATTTCTTCTAAAAGGGTCTCTGCTTCCTCGATCATGTTCTTGATTAAATCATCAACAGATAAAATCTTGTCGATCATCGTTACAACCTGTCCCAGAGAAATAACCCCTTTGCTTAGGTCTCCGGTTTTAATCACTTTATTGTAAGCTTCTCCGCCGATGTAGGGTAATAATTCTTCTAAACCCGCCCCTTGTTCCTCTAACGCCAACACCTTTTCTGAGACTTCAGTTTTCATTACCCGAGCTGGCTTTCGCAAAGATCGTTTAATGATTACTGTTGCATCTTCATTTAATTTCAATACTTTTTCTTTAATTTTTGGATGTAGTGGATTTTCTTTTGTGGCCAAAAAACATGTGCCCATCTGTACACCTTCTGCCCCTAAGGACAATGCTGCCAATAAGCTTCGGCCAGAACAAAACCCACCAGCAGCAATAACCGGAATCGATACCTCCTTAACAGCTTGGGGTATCAAAGTCAGACTTGTCTGATCCGAAAGGCCTGGATGTCCTCCGCATTCATATCCTACAACAACTACCGCATTACATCCTAATTCCTCCGCTTTCTTGGCATAGCGGACGGATGGAACCACATGGACTACCTGAATACCAGCTTTTTTAAACAAAGGAATATATTTTTCTGGATTAGCTCCTGATGTAAAAACAATAGGAATCTTTTCTTCCAATACTCCTTCTACAAACTCATCCATTGATCTACGAATTCCAATAGTAAGGTTAACACCAAAAGGTTTAGCTGTTTTTTCTCGAACCTTGCGTATGTCCATTTTCATGTCATGTCTATCTCTATAACTTCCAGCAGTAATTAAACCGAGTCCTCCTGATTCAGAAACCGCTGAAACTAAAGATGACGTCCCTAATCCTTGGAGTCCACCTTGAATAATAGGATATTTTATTCCAAACATTTCTGTAATTTTCGTTTGTAACATATTCCCTACCTCTTTATATGATGATATAAAAATAACTTCATACTTTTAAAATTTATCAAACCATGTTTATCACTTCCGGATTGGCGATATGTTGAGGCTTTTCCCCATTTAAGAAACGAATAACATTATTGGCTATTACAGTTGAAGATAACCTCGCCGATTCTTCGGTTATCCCGCCAATATGGGGAGATATAACAACATTATCTAACTTGAAAAGGGGATGATTTGGACTAGGAGGTTCTTCAGAAAATACATCAAGACCAGCTCCAGCAATCTGTCTATTACTTAAAGCTTCTATAAGATCCGTTTCATTAACTACAGCCCCTCTGGCTGTATTGACAAAATAAGCACTAGGTTTCATTAGTGAGAAATACTTTCTATTTATCAATCCCCTAGTTTCTTCCGTAAGAGGAAGATGAACAGATATGATATCAGAATGACTAAAAATTTCAGAAAGATTTGTTATTAATCTCACTCCTAATTTGTTGGCTGCACTTATTTTTTCATCATCTACTCTTCTTACGTAACTTCTAACATTCATTCCAAGACCTAAACTGCATATTTTAGCAACATGTCGGGCAATAGAGCCCCAACCTACCAACCCTAATTCTTTATTTAGTAAATCGTGGGAAAATAATTGATCCCGAATTAAAAAATTTCCCTTACGAGTCTCCCTGTCAAACGGAAGAATCTTTTTATATAATGAAAAGAATAATCCCACAGCATGTTCAGCAGTAGATTTTGTGTTAACTTTTGGAGCATGTAATACAGCAATTCCTTTTTTTGTCGCAGAATCTACTTCTATGTTATCTAACCCAACTCCAGCACCTGAAATTACTTTTACTGAACTTGCTGCCTCTATAATTTCAGAAGTAATACGGGCTGGAGCACGTAAAATAATTCCCTTAATATCTTTGTGTTTTAACAGTAGAGAGATAATATGTTCTTGATCATATTGATTCGTTTTTATTACTTCAGCATGTTCATGTAAGATTTTTTCTCCATCTAAATGATACATCGATAAGATTTGTAAGATTTTCATCATTATTTACCTCCACTTATCCATATATGAACGAGATAAATATAAAGGGTATGAGCTGATATTACTAATAAAGCATGAACTCCATTCCATTTTAATGATACTTGTAACGGTTTTTTATTAATTAAGCTTGAAACAATGACATTGACAGGTGTAATAGGAGAAACGATTGTAGAAACTGACCAGGCACTCATAAGCAATAAAGCGAAAACAACTTTTTCTATACCTAAATCTGATGCAATAACGCTGGATGCTACAGAGATTAAAGTAACGATTTGATGGACCCCAAACAAAGCCAAAAGACTAGTAAGGATAATTGTTAAAATAATCATCAATAAAATTGAAGTTTCAGCTAAATATCTGAGACCATCATTTATAAGTAATCCGATAGATGTATTTGATAAAACTGCCCCAAAAAATCCTGCTGTCAAAAAAAGAATAACTTCATTTGATGTTCCAGGAACGATGTATTTTCGATAGTAATTTAAAGATTGAATAAACCTTCTAAATGATTTTAAATAAAGACTCCAAAAAAATGGAAAAATAAACACAGACAGTGCTACAATCATAATCATGTCCATCTGAAGCCAATATTCGAAGAAAAACACAATTGAAGTTAATATAGAAAAGGCTACAATTAACTCAAATATCTTCCATCGATTATTTTCATGGCTCTCTGTAATCTCAGGAAATTCTATTTTTTTTGCTTCTTTAATAAACAGTAAATTTCCAATAATCAGTTGTAGCAGTCCAAGTAAAATCCCGAAGGGAAGATAGCTTACTAATGGAATATCCACATAATAAAGAATAAGGAGTACAGCAGCAAAATAAGGTGACCAGGTAATAATAGACGTAAACCCGCGTATATATACCTTCCCTAAAAACTCTGCTGGAAGCTTTAGCTTTTTTAACATAGCATCAATTAATCGAATGGAACCCAAATTAACAACTGGTCCAATCATCTGAAAAACAATAGAAATAGATAGAAATAATAGATTAGGTTTGCTTCGATAACGATTCGTTATCGATTCTATGTTTGAATCATAGCCTCCTAATTTAATAGGTATTGTTAAAATGGGCACCAAAACTATTAAAGCCATTAATGGGAGATTTCGAATCATGCTTTGGGCCCATTCATCAATACCACTGTCTTTTCCCAATAAAATAAGTGTTCCAATAACCAGCATTAAACTGCCAAAAATTTTTGGAATACCTCGGGATATAGGAATGGAGATTATTATAACTAAAAGTGTTAATCCTGCTAAAATCTTTTCCCCATAAGGAAGGTTAAAGAAACGATCTAAAAAAAACAGGGCAATTATTGTAAGAATTAATCCACTACGCCATTCATTCACTTAAGGGCCACCTCTCACATATAGAACCTGCCCTGACACAAAATCAGATTCATCAGATGCAAAAAAAAGTACTGCATTTGCAATATCCTCAGGTTTGCCTGATCTTCTTAATGGAATCATTGCTTTCTTTTTTTCTACTAATTCTTCAAAGGATATTCCTAATCGTTTGGCAGTGGAACGAGTCATTTCTGTTTCTATGAATCCTGGCGCTACTGCATTGACCTGAATACCAAATGGGCCTAATTCTATAGCCAAGGTTTTTGTAAAACCTTGAATCCCTGCCTTGGCTGCTGCATAGTTTGCTTGACCACGATTACCTAAAGCAGAGGTTGAAGAGATATTTATAATTTTTCCCTGCTTTTGTCTAACCATATGTTTTTGAGCAGCCTGGCAGCAGATAAACGTTCCTTTTAAATGGACACTTATTACAGTATCCCAATCGTCGTCAGTCATTTTATGAACTAAATTATCTCGAATAATCCCTGCATTATTAACAAGGATATCTATATGCCCTTCTTTGTTAATGACATATTCTATATGTGTTTCTACATCTACCCTGGAAGTAACATCACCAACCAATGAATATACAGGAAGTCCTTGATTTTGAAGCTCATAAGAAGTTTTGTTTATTAATTCTTCATTTATTTCCATAACATAAACCCTTGCTCCCTCTTCAGCAAAACGAGCAGCTATCGCTTTGCCAATTCCTTGGCCTCCTCCAGTAACAAAAGCAACTTTATTTTTTAATCGTGACATATACTGAAACCCCTTTAAAAAGAATAGCTGGTCATAACTAAACCTGTAAATTTTCGATGATGGTAGTAATTCCTTGGCCTCCTCCTATACATAGAGATACCATCCCATACTTTTCTCCTCTTCGTTCCATTTCATGTAACAACTTTGTCATCAGAATAGCACCTGTTGCTCCAATAGGATGACCCAATGCAATTGCTCCACCATTTACATTTACTTTATCCAGATTTAGATTCAGCTCTTTTATAACTGATAAAGCTTGTGCAGCAAATGCTTCATTTAACTCAACCAAACCAATATCATCAAGAGTTAATCCTGCCATATTTAAAGCTTTTTTGGTGGCTGGTACTGGGCCAATTCCCATAATATCTGGAGACACTCCAGCTACGGCATGACCAATAATTTTTGCCTTTGGTTTTAAACCTCGTTTTTGAGCCGCTTCCTGGGACATTAATAAAGCAACAGATGCTCCATCATTTCTACCGCTACTATTACCAGCAGTAACAGTGCCATTTTCTTTAAAAACAGACTTTAATTGACTTAATTTATCGAGACTAGTTTGCCGCGGATGTTCATCGGTATCAAACATAATTACATCTTTCTTAACTTTGATTTCATAGGGTACTATTTCTTTTTTAAATACGCCATTGTTAATGGCTCGATGGGCAAGTTGTTGGCTTCTTAATGCAAATTCATCCTGCTCTTCCCTTGAAATGTTATATCTATCTGCTAAATTTTCCGCAGTTAATCCCATTGTTAGATTTCCATATACTTCAAATGGTTGTGAGCGAGGTTGACTTTCTGTATTTGGATCAAGAATTTCTCCATTTCCTGCACCAAACCCGTAGCGAGCATGACGGATATAATAAGGAGCTGTACTCATACTCTCTGCTCCTCCGGCGATTACAATATTAGATAAGCCGCATATAATTTGCTGAGCAGCATTATTGATAGCCTGAAGTCCTGAACCGCATTGACGATGGACGGTATAACCAGGGACTTCAACTGGTAATCCGGCCCGTAATAACGCTAATCTGCCTAAATTAGCCGAATCCGTACTTTGTTTAGCCTGACCTAAAATTACTTCGTCAACCTCATTTTTTTCTATTCCAGTACGGTTAATAATTTCTTCAATCACTTTTGCAGCAAGAAAATCTACTAGAACATCTTTTAAAGTTCCTCCCATTCGCCCTACTGCAGTACGAACAGAATCAATAATTACTACATTTCTCATATTTGTTCCTCCTATCTCTCATATTCCTTTTTTAATTGAGCAGCAATAATATTTTTCTGAATTTCGGATGTTCCTTCATATATTTTTGTAATACGGGCATCACGATAATAACGCTCAACTTGAAATTCTTTAATGTACCCCATTCCACCATGTACTTGGACCGCTTTATCTGCCGCTCGATTATATACTTCGGAACCAAATAACTTAACCATTGCTGCTTCTTTAATTACATTCATTTTTTGATCTGTCATCCATGCTACACGGTAAGTAAACCAACGAAGAGCTTCTATATCCATTGCCATTTCCGCAAGTAAATGTTGAATCGCTTGTATTTCGATGATGGGTTTTTCAAATTGGACTCTTTCTTGGGCATATTTGATACTCATTTCCAATAATTTTTGAGCAGAACCCAAATTTCTTGCAGCCAAGCCTGCTCTACCATTTGCTAAGATTTTCAAGGCATTTACGTAACCTTGCCCCTCTACACCCAGAACATTATCTGCAGGTACTTCCATATCTTCAAAGAATAGTTCTGCAGAATGGGAGCCACGTAACCCCATTTTCTCTTCTATTTTTCCAAGGCGAAATCCGGGAAAGTCTTTTTCAACGATAAATGAAGTAATACCTTTAGGACCTTTTTCCGGATCAGTTACAGCCATAACGGTAAATATATCTGCGATAGGAGCATTTGTGATAAAATGTTTTGAACCGTTAATAATATATTTATCTCCTTTTCGAACTGCTCTGGTTTTTAGATTATAAGCTTGTGAACCTGCACTTGGTTCTGTAAGAGCAAAAGCTCCAATTCTGTCGCCAGCAGCCATATCAGGTAAATATTTTTTCTTTTGTTTTTCATTTCCCATTTCCACAATTCCAACTGAACCAATACCAGTATGGGCTCCAACAACTGTTGTATAGCCATTATGAGTTTTTCCCAACTCTTCATAGATCGCGCACTTCCCTAGCATACTAATGCCCAATCCACCGTATTCCTCAGGAATACTTAATCCAAACAACCCCATTTCCTTTGACATATTCATAATTCTTTTAGGTATTTCATCACTTTCTTCAATTTCATTAGCTAATGGATCCACTTCGTCACGAACAAAATCCTTGACATTATTTTTTAGAAATAAAATTTCTTCAGAAAAATTAAAGTACATGATTGACTCTCCTCTCCTAAACTACTTATTTTTATAATTGGGAGATCTTTTTTCTATAAAGGCTTGTGTACCTTCATTCTTATCTTCTGTACCAAATACTATGGTTTGAGCCAATTTTTCTAACATCAAAGCTGTATCTATATCAACATCCATTCCTCGATGAATAACCATTTTTGCTAGTTTAACAGCCACAGGCCCTTTATTCATTATCTTTTCTGCTGTTTCTTTTACAACACCCCACAATTGTTCATAGGCTACTGACCGAGAAACTAAACCAAACTGTTCCGCCTCTTTACCTGATAAGATCTTCCCAGTAAGTATCATTTCTAACGCTTTGCCTTTTCCAATAATTCGAGATAAACGCTGAGTTCCACCTGCTCCAGGAATAATAGCTAGGTTTAACTCTGGTAATCCAATCTTTGCATGATCCGCTGCTATTCGAATATCACAAGAAAGAGCGAGTTCGCATCCTCCTCCAAGGGCAAATCCATTTATAGCTGCTATCGTAGCTTTACTGCAGTTTTCAACTTTTTTATAGGTTCCTTGCATTCCTGGAACCAAAGCCTCTAACATTTCTCTTTCCCGTAGTTGCTTAATATCTGCGCCTGCAGCAAAGGATTTATCACCTTCTCCAGTTATAACAATAACTTTTACCTCATCATTTTTTTCAAATTGATCAATAGCTTCCTCTAATTCTTTTAAAGTTTCTGCATGAAGAGCATTACGAACTTCAGGACGATTAATTTTAATAACACCAATACCATTTGAAATTTCAGTAATTATAAATTGAAGCATGGAATTCCCCCTATTATTTGTTATAAATATGAAATCCAGCTCCAGATTTTCTGCCTAATCTTCCAGCCTTTACATATTTAACCAATAGTGGACAGGGGCGATATTTTTCTCCCAAAGTTTTATAAAGATATTCCATATTTCTCAAACGGGTGTCTAAGCCTACTAAATCAGCTAGCTCTAACGGTCCCATTGGATGGTTTAAACCTAACTTTAATGCTTTATCAATATCTTCTGCTGATGCAACTCCCTCCATCAACATGTTCATTGCTTCATTTCCAATCAAGCAATTCATTCGGCTAGTGACAAATCCAGGAAATTCGTTAACCTCTACTGTTTCTTTTCCTAATCTAACCCCAACTTCCTTTGCTATGGCTACAGTTTCATCAGAAGTTTCCAATCCACGGATGATTTCAATAAGCTTCATTTTATGAACAGGGTTAAAAAAATGCATTGCAATACATTTTTCCGGGCGCGAAGTTTGGGCAGCAATTTCAGTTGGACTCATTGTTGATGTATTTGTGGCTAAAACCGTGTGTTCCGGACATAATTTATCCAACTTCTTGAATATCTCGATTTTTAAATCCATTAATTCAAATACAGCTTCAATCACAATATCTGCTTTTCCAACAGCTTCTTCTAAACTAGTTGTATAAGTAATCCTTTCAAGGGCTGATTGCACTTTTTCGGGATTAATAAATCCACGTTCAGCACTTTTTCTCATTTCTATTTCTATATATCTTTGAGCAGAATCCAACGATTCTTGATTAATGTCTTGCAAATAAACCTGATATTCACCAAGAGCTGCCACATATGCAATCCCACGCCCCATTGTCCCCGAACCAACGACAGTAAGTTTTTTCATATTTGCATCTCCTTTCCTACCCTTTGATTAATTACCATCAGTTAATCAGCTTGTATTGATAGATTGGTTTTCCTGGTTGAAACACGATGTAAAAGAAAAATAAATGCCACACCAAAAAACCCAATAACATCTGTTATAAGACCTGGTTTAATCAATGTTAAAGAACTGGCTATAATAATTACTCGCTCCCACCATTTCATATCTCGTTTTAACCATCCTTCTGCACCAGCAGCAATACCATAGATACCAATAATGGCTGATATTAAGGTTAAGAAAATTTCTAATGGTGTTCCAATTAATAAAATGGAAGGCCCATAAATGAACATATAGGGTACTATAAAGGCACCAATACCTAAACGAAGGGCAATCATTCCCGTACGCATAGGATCTGAACCTGCTATTCCTGCCCCAGCAAAAGCAGCTAAAGCAACTGGGGGAGTTATTGCAGAAATAATGGCAAAGTAGAAAACAAACATATGAGCTGCTAAAGGAGTAACCCCTAATTCAATTAATGCCGGAACAGTTAACGCTACTTGAACGATATACGCAGCGACCGTTGGAAGACCCATACCTAAAATGATTGAACTAATCATGGTAAAAATAAGGGTCAGTAAAAGACTTCCTCCAGCTAAATTAATGATTAAACTGCTAAATTTTAACCCTAACCCTGTAAGAGAAATAAGTCCAATGACCATCCCGGCTGCTGCTGTTGCAATCGCAGTTTCAACAGCTGCACGTGCCCCAACATCTAATGTTTTAATAATAAGTTTTAATTTAAGCCTGGTTGCTGTTTTAACCGCCGCAACAACGATTACCGTAACAATGGCAAATAACCCTGCGCGCATTGGAGAAAATCCAATTATCAGCAAATAAACAATGAGTATTAAAGGGGCAAAAAACAAAAATCCTTGTTTAATCACTTTTTTCATATCTGGTAATTCATTTTTAGGTACACCCCTAAGCCCCCTACGCAAGGCCCTAAAATCGACTTGAAAAAATAGGCACAGATAATACAACAATGCTGGTATTAAAGCAGCGGCTGCTACCTCTATATAAGGCATACCTAAGTAGGAAGCAATTATAAAAGCAGATGCACCCATAATCGGGGGCATTATTTGTCCTCCAGACGAAGATACAGCCTCAACAGCTGCGGCAAATTCTCCCCTATATCCGGTTTTTTTCATCAAAGGTATCGTAAATGCACCTGTTGTTACAGTGTTGGCAACTGCACTTCCTGAAATTGTACCCAGAATCGAACTAGCTACAACTGCTGTTTTTGCTGGCCCTCCACGATATTTTCCCATTCCAGATATTGCTAAATCAATAAAAAATTGACCTGCACCAGATACCTCAAGAAACTTTCCAAAAAGAATAAACATAAAAATGAACGTAGCAGAAACTCCCAACGGAATTCCCAAAACACCATTAGATGTAAAATATAATTGTTCAACCACCCATTCCAGGGAAAAGTGACGATGGGCAAGTAATCCAGGCAGATTATCTCCCCAAAGGGTATAACTCAAAAAAAGTAGCAAAATGATTGTTAGGGCCCATCCAACCGTTCTTCTTGTTGCTTCTATTAATAAGATAATAGCAGTTACTCCAACAGCTATATCGATTGTAGATAAAGGCTCTACATAAGCCATTCTGGAGGCTATATCTCCAGCATTATAAACAATATATCCAAATGACCCTAGTGTTAGCAGCATAAAGAGAATGTCATACCATCCGATATTTAGTTTCTTATATTTTTTAAAGGGTTTTATAGCAGCAAAGGTTAATAATAAAGCAAATCCTAAATGAGCAGAACGTTGGAGAATTGATTCAAATATACCAAACATCGCAGTATATAATTGGAATATAGACATCGATATAGCAATGATTGATGTGATGATAGCAAAGATCCCCTTTAAATCTCGCGACTTGGAAAGCAGTTCAATATCTTCAATCTGTTGATTTTTTTCAGTCACTACTTTCACCTCATTTTAACTAAAAAATTTTTAAACACTGTTAAAAACGGGAATTTTCTGGATAAAAAAGCCAGTACAATCCCGCCTTTTTATCAGACAACAGCTATATATTATTTTAAATAACCAGCTTCCTTATAATACTTTTCAGCACCAGGATGGATAGGTCCCACTTGATTATCAATGGAGAATTGACCATCAAAGGAGTTCATAATTTTGCTTAAGGTTTTCCATTTTTCAGCATTTTCTACAATCATTTTTGTTAATGTGTAAACGGTATCATCACTTAGATCCTTGTTAGCTAAAAATACGGTATAAGCAGCTACTGTATTGGTGTCTTCTTTAAAATTATTATAAGTTCCAGCCTTAATTGTATAAGTCTTAAATCCATCATTGGATGCCCTCATTTTGCTTATCGTTTCATCAGACAACGGAATCAAACGAATTCCTATAGTTGTATCCAACTCTTGAAATGTAGAAACAGGAGCAGCGATCATGCCAACAATAGCATCAATATGACCATCACGAAGCAAATTTGCGCCATCAGCAGTACCGACATATTCAACTTTAGCTAAATCATCATAAGACATATTATTCAATTTTAGAATTTGTTGAAAAACTAGCTCACCGCTATAGCCTTTAATTCCAGGGCTAACTCTTTTTCCTTTCAGATCTTCAACAGTATAAATATCAGAATCAGCTCTTACTACCATGTGGTATACATTGGGATATAGTGTTGCAACAAAACGAATATTTTCTGCTTTCTTTTCAAATTTGCCGATTCCATTAAGGGCTTCAGGAACAGTCTGTCCATTGGAGAACCCAATTTGAAATTTACCACTCTCAAGACCAAGCAGATTGGTTATTGAACCACCTTCAATAACTGTTACTGTCGATCCTGGGATAGCTTTCTGAATTTCGTCTCCCATTGCTCCTGCTAAGGTATACCAAAGTCCTCCTTGTGTTGCTGCCCCGAAAGTAAATTCTTGTGCTTGAGGAGCATTTGATTGAGTAATGGCCTCCGTTCCTTGCTTTTCTGTAGAGGAAGGTTGAGTACTTGATTTTGTTTCCCCTCCACATGCGGTTAATAAAAGTGCCAAAAGACCCACCATCAATACAAATAAGAGTTTTCTCATTTTTAACCACCCTTTCATTTAAAAATTATTTGTAATTCACCGATAACGTCGGTGAAACTTTAAATTCAGCTTCAGTTATTTTCCTTAACTCTTCTACTGTAAGAGCAGGATCAAGTTCTATTAAATACATGATTCCGTCTTTAAATTCAAAAACTGCTTTTTCAGTCACTACCAAATTGGCTTTTCGTATTCCACTACTTGGATAAGTTAATTTTTTTACTAGCTTGGGTTCCCCATCTTTTGATTGGTGTGTAAGTGCTAAAATAATTTTGTTTGCACCAGCGACAAGGTCCATAGCTCCCCCCACTCCTAGTATCTGTTGACCAGGTACAGCCCAATTGGCTATTTCCCCTGTCTCATCCACTTGTAGAGCCCCTAAAACAGCCACATCAATGTGTCCTCCTCTGATCATGACAAATGAATCTGCACTATCAAATAATGATGCACCTGATTGCATGGTAATTGGCTGTTTACTTGCACTAATCAAATCCATGTCTAACTCGTCTTCTGGTGGAGTAGGCCCCATTCCAAGCAATCCATTCTCCGACTGTAAAAACACTTGCTTCCCTTCCTCAATATAGTCTGGAACAAGAGTTGGAATTCCAACCCCGAGATTAACAACTTGTCTATCTTGGAGTTCTTGTGCCAACCGTTTAGCTATCTTAATTCGATCCGGAGACTTCTTCTTGGGCAACGTAACGCCCCCCTTTCTTGACATAACGATTAATTACTACATAATCAACATAAACATGTGGAGTAACGACCTCTTCTGGGGTAAACGAACCAACTTCAACAATTTCGTCCACTTCTGCAATTACAATTTTTGCTGCTGTTGCCATAGCTGGATTAAAATTTCGAGCTGTTTTATGGTAAACGAGATTACCCAAATCATCTGCTTTTGCAGCTTTTATTAATGAAACAGCTGCTTTTAACGCAGGCTGAAATAAATATTTTTCCCCATTAAATTCCCTAATTTCCTTATCTTCTGATAATTTTGTGCCTACAGCAGTTTTTGTGTAAAATCCTGCAATACCCGCACCGCCTGCACGTATTGCTTCAGCCAACGTACCTTGGGGAATAAGCTCAATTTCTAGTTCTCCTTTTGACCACGCATTTACTGCATCCTTATTAGTCGTAAAATATGAACCAATAGCCTTTTTAAGATGACCTGACAAAAGTAATTTCCCAAGTCCTCTTCCTTCTTCACCAAGATTGTTACTGATGACCGTGAGTTCTTTTGCAACATGTTTTGTTAGAACATCAATTAAAGTTAGTGGAGTGCCAGATAACCCAAACCCCCCAACCATCAATACATCTCCAGTTTTTATGAACTTAACCGCTTCCTCTGGTGTAATTAATTTTTTCATAGTAATTACCTCCACGTAGGATATTAGGCATCTGTTTATATCTTAAAAATAATGCTAATGACTTAATTGCCGTTTCTGTTTTTGTGAAATACGGAATCCCACTATTAGCAATCATTTCATAAGTAGTACCGCTCAATTCACCAGTTGTTAAAAAGACTGGAACCAATGGAACTTTTGTATTTTTTGCAAGATCTATAATATGAAGTGCCATCTGTTCAGTTAAATTTTCAATTTTGAACGGGATAGGAATTAAAATAATATCGTACTCTCCAGAATCAATGGCTAATCTCAATCCTTTATTAAATAATGATAGATTCTCATAAACAGCAGTTGTCAGATCTAATGGGTTCATAATTGAACGATTTTGAGGAGTTAAGGCTTCAAATTTCTCTCTAAGTGAACGAGTCATAGGAGGTAAGGAAACACCATATCTTTCGCACATGTCAGTCATCAAAATTGAAGAGCCTCCAGCCCAAGAATAAATTAATACTCTTCCATTCATAACTTGGTTATATTTTTGAAGTAACCAACCCACACCGATTAATTCATCTAAATCATCAACCTGAATAATCCCTGGGTGTTTATATAAAGACCAAGATAAATGGCGATTTCTATTAATACCTAAATGTTTTTCGATTGCTTTAATCGCTAAGGGTGAATTACCTAATTTTAAAACAACAATTGGCTTATTTCGATTACTTGCTTCATTTACTACTTCTATAAAACGTTCAGGATCTGGGACACTTTCCAAAATCATCAAGATAACATCAGTATGATCATCATCCACCAACCATTTAAGAAAATCATTTGTATCAAGATCAATTTCATTTCCAGGGGAAAACCAATAACTAAAACCGATTCCCTTTTCATTAGCATCAATAATCGCTCTTCCTAAACTTCCTCCTTGAGTAATTACACCAATGGAGCCGCTAAAAAATCTATGAGGTTCAAATTTGGGCGAAAATGATAATCCCCATTTTTTGCGAAAATCAAAAAGACCAGGAATATTGGGTCCATAAACATGAAGATTAGTTCCCTTGATTATTGATAATATCTCTCTTTGTAATCTTTCTCCTTCATCTCCGGTTTCAGCAAAACCGGAACTAAATATTGAAACCATTTTTACTCCTTTTCTTACACACTCTCTAATCACTTCTGGGATTTCTGGTGCAGGGATTATGATACAAGCTGCCTCTACCTCATCAGGAATATCTAGTATTGAGGAATAACAAGGAACACCAAAAACCTCTTTATGATTTGGATTTACAGCATAAAGACGACCAGGGAATTTTGATTTTTGTAAATTGATTAAAACACGGCCACCCTTTTTTTGGTGATTGTTCGTTCCACCAATAACAGCTAATGATGACGGAGAAAGTAAATAATTCATCATGATCTACCACCCTCTTCACCAGACCAGTCTGCTTCTTGAAATTTTTGCATTTTCCTTACAACAGTTGATTGATTAATTTGCAAAACCTTTGCTGTACGTCGAGTGCTTTTATAGATATGGAGTGCTTTTTTAATCAATTGCTTCTCTACTTCATCTACTGCTTTTTTTAGTGGAAGAATTCCGTTTACAAAAACAAAACTTTCCTGACTCTCTATCATTGTTGAATCGAATATGATACCAATATCCTTCAGTTCAATTGTAGGTCCAGGTGTTGTCACAAATAAACGTTCTACCACATTTGCCAATTCGCGAACATTACCAGGCCAATGATATTGCATCAAAGCATTAATAGCTTCTGAAGTAAATTTTTTTTCCATTTTGTACTGTTTTGCAAATCGTTGCTGATAAAGCGCTAACAATAATGGAATATCTTCTACCCTTTCTCGTAATGGCGGAACATAGATTGGAACCACATTTAAACGATAATAAAGATCTTTTCTGAATTCCCCCTTGTCTACTAAACCACTAAGATCCTGATTGGTAGCGGCGATAATTCGAACATCAATCTTCTTAGGTCTCACTCCCCCTACACGGGTAATTTCTTTTTCCTGTAATACTCTAAGAAGTTTGACCTGTAATAATAATGGAAGTTCACCAATTTCATCCAAGAAAATGGTTCCTTTATGGGCTGCTTCAAATAAACCCATTTTTCCGCTTTTACTTGCTCCTGTAAAAGCTCCTGGTTCATATCCAAATAATTCAGATTCTAGTAAATGTTCGGGAATAGCCCCGCAGTTTACTTTAATAAATGGCTTTTCATTTCTATCACTTAATTGATGAATGAATTTTGAAATTTCCTCTTTCCCTACTCCAGATTCTCCTAATATAAGAACTGTTGAATCTACTTTTGCAATTTGTTGAACTGTTACCATCACTTGCTTCATGGATGGTGATTGTGCAATAAATTTCTTGCTTAGGTTTTTCTCATCTTCTAATTGACTAAGATATTTTTTAGTTTCATCAAGCTCACGTCTTAATTTATCTAATTCCGTTATATCCCGAATATTTATAACAACACGTTCTATATTAGAATCGGTGTTGAGTACAGGAGTTCCGGTAATCATTAACAAATTATTCTTTACTTTATTACGTTCCATAACCGTAACTGTATCTTTCTTTTCTATCACCTTGGAGACAAGAAAAGATTCTATATAAGTTCCAATTAAAAATTCATAGTTATCTGGTATTTCATTCAATCCTAGAATACGTTTGAAGGCTTTGTTGGCTTTGATAATTTTTCCTTTATCATCTGTTATTAAAATGGCATCATACGATGATTCTAAGACGATGTCTAATTCATTTAGAATATTTTTTACACTACTTAATTCTTCAGATATAAATTCAATCTCAGAAATATCTTGAAAGACTCCCACAGCTCCAACAACATGACCATTCCGAAAGATCGGTGTCCGGTTTGTTACATACTTTCTTTTTCCAACTTGATATTTTTCGCTATGAGGTTTACCTGTTCTTATAACTTCTAACAACCCACTAGGAGAAACTACATCTGTTAAAAATTTACCGATTGCCTTTTCTCGAGTTGTTCCTGCCATTCTCACCGCAGCAGGGTTAATTGAAGTTATACAACCTTTATCATCAATAGATAAGATTCCATTATGGGCTGAATTAAAAATGGCATCTAAATGGCTTAATTCCTCTTGGGTCTGCTCTCCGTATTTTTCCAGGATACGAGATCTAGTAATAAAACCAGTCAATTCACCCTTATGATTTTTAACAGGATAGATCGAATCCAAGTAATGAATCGCGGATTTAATAAGATCATCCTCGTTTAAGATTAATTCATAGGGTTTCATGATCTCTTTTACCTTCTTTGTATTAATTACAACCCCCTTTAATACTTCTTTCTCTGTCAAGATGCCGACTAGTTCATCGAGATGATTAAAAACTAAGGCTCCATCTAATCTACTTTCAACAAAAGTATTTAGGCAATAATGAAAATCATCATTCTCAAAAAATTTGAATGAAGTTCTAGTCATAACATCCTTTACACGGTACAGCAATTTTAGTTCACTCCTTAAAAGCACATGTTGTGCTTTGGTAATTTTATTTAGCAAAAATGATGCCAAACTTCCATCAATACAAAAAATGCTTTTTTTTAGACTTATTTTCCGTTATAAGAACCGATTATCGATTTCTCGGAGACCAAATACATAAACCATCTGATGTAATTTCGCATCGATTGATGGAGAATTGCATATATTTGCAATCGCATTTATCACAATTATATCTAATTTGTGAATTATTTAAAAATATGAAAACTATTTCGATGTAGATTTGCATCACTTGCTATCGTTATTATTAACTGTCTCGGCCATACTATCAAAAATATTCCTAGATATTTGACAGTGAAAAATTGGATATATCATAATAAGTTGAACCCTTTGAATTAGGAGGTCATTAACATGAATTCAACAATTAACCTTTTACAACGCCACCGTTCAATAAGAAGATATCAATCAAGGCCCCTTACCTCAGAACAAATTGAAAATATCATCCGCTCTGCTCAGATGGCGTCTACTTCCAGTAATGTTCAAGCCTATAGTGTAATTGGAGTAACAGATCCCGAGATCAAAAAGAAATTAAGCGTTTTTGCTGGAAATCAAGCATATATTGAACAATGTCCTTTTTTTCTTGTATGGTGCGCAGACCTATATCGTTTGAGAGAAGCCTGTTACATTCAGAACTCAAAGATGGTTCATGAAACTGTTGAGAATTTTATTGTAGCCACCGTTGATGTTACCCTTGCTGCTCAAAATGCAGCTATTGCTGCAGAATCAATGGGGCTTGGCATTGTTTATATTGGTGGCATTCGAAACAATCCAGAGAAAGTAAGCAAATTATTAAATATACCAGAACTAGTTTATCCGGTTTTTGGGATGTGTGTCGGATACCCTGACCAAGATCCAGCTATTCGCCCTCGGCTGGAAATGAAGGCCATTTATCATGAGAATACTTATCATACGGAAGATATCACAGGACATATCAAAAAATATGACGAAGTGATGCACCAATATTACCTGGAGCGAACCAATGGTAAAAGAAGCACCACTTGGTCTCAAGAGATGGCAGCGAAATTTAAGCAACCCTCACGATCCCATATGAGATCTTTCCTTAATGACCAAGGATTCCGATTTGAATAATTTGAATAAAAAAATGGGAGTAAACACCGATTATTGGTTTTACTCCCATTCAATTACTATATATTAAAAATACTTTACCACCACTTCACCCTTTTTAAGAACCATAGCCACATGGTTTACACCATAGTGATAAGGAATGTAAGCATAGTTTGGAGCATTCCAGATGACTACATCCGCCTGCATTCCTGGGACGATTTGCCCAACCTTATTCTCAACACCAATGGCACAGGCAGCATTTACGGTACAAGCTGTCCAAATTTCTTCTGGGGTCATTTTCAGGTGAAGCGCAGCCAGAGTCATAATGAACTGAAGGTTTTCTGTGGGTGAACTGCCTGGATTAAAATCAGTGGATAGGGCGATAGCTAAATTGTTTTCCAGCATAAACCGTGCTCTTGCTGGCTTTTCCTTACATAAGTAAAAGGATGTCCCGGGAAGAAGAACCGCAATAACCCCCTCTGCTCCCATCCGACGGATTCCTTCATCGGAAGCACCCACTAAATGATCTGCTGATGCCGCTCCCAACTCAGCAGCCAATTCAGCTCCACCTAGGGAAACAATTTCATCGGCATGGATTTTTAATTTAAAGCCAGCCTCTTTTGCTTTTTTTAAATAATCCCTGGACTGATCAACGGAAAATACTCCTTCTTCACAAAAGATATCACAATAATCTGCTAATCCTTCCTCTAAAATAACAGGAAATATAGCTTCCATTCGTTTTAAGAAATTCTCCGGATCCTTTCGGTCCTCCATGGGAATAGCATGAGCCCCTAAGAAGGTGGAAACGATCTCCATCGAGTGTCGCTTGCTGGCTTCCTTAGCCACCCTAAGCTGCTTTAATTCGGTTTCTTCATCCAGCCCATACCCACTTTTAGCCTCTACAGTAGTTACCCCATAGCTCAGCAATACATCCAGATGAAAAAGTGTTTTATTCAACAGTTCCTGAAAGGAAGCTGTTCGTGTGGCTTTAACCGTACTTAAAATTCCACCACCTTGAGCTAAAATTTCAAGATAACTTGCCCCTTGTTGTTTTAAGGCTATTTCATATTCCCGGGAGCCGCCATGAACCAGATGGGTATGGGGGTCAATTAAGCCCGGGGTTACTAACTGACCCTTGGCATCAATCTCCCGGTCTATGGATAATTCCTGTTCATCTATGAACTATCTTACCTTTCGTTCCTGATCTGCAAAAAGGATTTGATCATCTTGAATCAACAGGGCAGCCCCTTCGATTAAGCCAATATCCTTCATCTCTTTTCCCTTGCGGGGGAGGGAGCTCCCTTTCATGGTTAATAATTGACCAATATTTGAAATGAATGTTACAGCCAAGGATCTAACCCTCCTTCTCACTCATTGGTATTCTAATCCCACGCTCCTTTGCCACTTGATGTGCCAATTCATAACCAGCATCAGCGTGGCGGATAACGCCCATTCCTGGATCAGAAGTAAGGACTCGGGATAGCTTATCAGCTGCTAACTCTGTTCCATCGGCTACAACAACCATACCGGCATGGAGAGAATATCCTATTCCTACTCCTCCCCCATGGTGAACGGATACCCAACTGGCACCTGCTGCGGTATTGACTAGAGCATTTAAAATCGCCCAGTCACCGATGGCGTCACTTCCATCCTTCATTGCTTCCGTTTCTCTATTTGGTGATGCCACTGAACCGCAATCGAGATGGTCACGTCCAATAACAATAGGAGCCTTTAATTCCCCTTTTCGTACTAATTCATTAATGGCAAGACCTAGCTTGGCCCTTTCCCCATAACCGAGCCAGCAAATTCGTGATGGCAGCCCCTGGAATGCCACTCGCTCCTGAGCCATAGTAATCCAGCGCTTTAAATGCTCATCCTCAGGGAACATTTCTAGAACCAAACGGTCTGTTCGATAAATATCCTCGGGATCACCAGATAAAGCAGCCCAACGGAATGGACCCTTCCCTTCACAGAATAATGGGCGAATATAGGCGGGAACAAATCCGGGGAAGTTAAAGGCTTCCTTTACTCCTTGATCAAAAGCTACCTGGCGAATATTATTTCCATAATCAAATGTAATGGCACCTGCTTTTTGCATATCCAGCATAGCTTGAACATGTTTAGCCATACTTAATTTAGAAATTCGAACATATTCATCCGGGTTCTCTTTTCGCAATTTCTCTGCTTCATCCAATGAATAACCGGCAGGTACATAACCATTTAAAGGATCATGGGCAGAGGTTTGGTCTGTAACATAGTCAGGAGTAATCCCTCTCTTTACGAACTCAGGGAAAATCTCGGCGGCATTTCCCACAAGACCAATGGAAAGAGCAGTTCCTGATTGAACAGCATCACTCGCCCACTGTAAAGCTTCATCCAAGGAATGGGTCATTTTATCGCAGTATCGGGTCTTCATTCTTCTCTCGATACGGGTGGCATCTACGTCAACAACAATTGCCACCCCTTCGTTCATGGTTACAGCAAGTGGCTGAGCTCCGCCCATTCCTCCCATTCCAGCGGTTAGAACCAGTTTTCCCTTTAACGTCCCATGTCCGTGCTGTCTGGCGGCAGCAGCAAAGGTTTCATATGTCCCTTGAAGAATACCTTGTGTTCCAATATAAATCCAGCTCCCGGCTGTCATTTGTCCATACATGGTAAGTCCTTCGTTTTCCAACTTTCGGAAGGTTTCCCAATTGGCCCATGCTGGAACCAGTACAGAATTGGAGATTAAAACACGAGGCGCCATTTCATGAGTCCGAAATACTCCAACTGGCTTGCCAGACTGGACAAGCAGTGTTTCATCATTCTTAAGGGTCTTTAACGTACGTACGATGGCATCAAAGCAATCCCAGTTACGGGCGGCCTTTCCACTCCCTCCGTATACCACCAGCTCCTCAGGCTTTTCTGCTACTTCTGGATCTAAGTTATTCATCAGCATCCTCATAGCTGCTTCCTGCTGCCAGCTCTGGCAGGAAATTTCTGTTCCTCTTGGTGCACGAATTTCTCTATTATGATTTTCCATGATCACGATTCCTCCTTATCCCTTTATAAAGGAAACATACTTCAGGTGAAGTTTTATGATGCACATGGAAGTGCAAACTTCGAGGTTGCAACAGGACGTTGCGTATTTAGTCGAAGTTCATATTTACTGAAGTTTAGTTGAACTTATCCAGGGGCTTAGCGCCACTGATCTCCCACTTAAGAAGTGGAAGTCTTAGTAACGGTTAGTCATCGGATAAATGATTGGGCCTTATCATCCCACTTCAGTCGCTGTAAAAGCTTGGCTAATTTTTCAATATCTGTAGAAAGTACGCGATCTTGCTTTAACGATGAAACCTCATCACGAATCTCATCGTATAGCTTTCGTGTCCTCGGAGACATCTTATCTATACCTTTAATCTCCAGGGCCTGAGAACTGGCCATGGCTTCAATAGCAACAACCCGTCGGCTGTTTTGAATAATTTGCTGGGCATGGCGGGCAGCTATGGTTCCCATACTTACGTGATCCTCTTGATTGGCTGAGGAAGGAATGGAATCCACACTTGCCGGATGGGCCAGTACTTTATTTTCGGATACCAGAGAAGCTGCGGCATACTGGGCAATCATCATTCCAGATTGCAAGCCGGGATTTGGACTTAAAAATGCCGGAAGCTGGCTCAGCTGAGGATTAACCAATCTTTCAATTCTCCTTTCAGAAATATTGGCTAACTCAGCCATAGCTATTCCGAGAAAATCCATGGCAAAAGCAATGGGCTGTCCGTGGAAATTCCCTCCTGAGATGACCTCGCCAGTTTCGGTAAAAATAAGAGGATTATCTGTGGCCGAATTTATTTCAATCATTAACTTCTCTTCGACATACCGGAGTACCTGCCGAATGGCACCATGAACCTGAGGAATACATCTTAAGGTATAGGCATCCTGCACCCGAATCTCTCCCTGTTGGCTAACTAACCCGCTTCCCTCCACAAGCCTGCGAATTCGAGAGGCAACCTGCTCCTGTTCGGGATATGGACGTACCCTTTGCACCTCTGGACTGAAAGCATCAATGATCCCCTGTAACGCTTCAAGGGTAAGTGCCGCCACTCCCTCAGCCGCATCAGCAAGGCGGGATGCTTCTAGGTAAGACAGCACTCCAACGGCTGTCATCGCCTGGGTCCCGTTAATGAGAGCCAATCCTTCTTTAGCCGCCAATTGAATCGGCTGTAAACCTGCCCTCTTCAGTGCTTCTCTCCCATCCATCTGCTGCCCTTTATAAACAGCCTCTCCTTCACCGATCAAAACCAGAGCCAAATGGGATAATGGGGCCAAATCCCCGCTGGCTCCCAAAGAGCCCTGCTGCGGGATGACGGGGTGAATCCCATGATTTAAGCAATCAAGGAGCATCTGCAGCGTTTCCCTTCGTATCCCTGAAAAGCCCTTTGCTAATGCATTGGCTCTAAGCAGGAGCATCGCCCTGGAAACATCTTCTGAAAAGGGTTCTCCAATCCCGCAGGCATGACTCCTAATCAGATATAACTGAAGCTGACCAACCTCTCCGTTATGAATCACCACATCGCTAAATTTCCCGAATCCTGTTGTTACCCCGTAAATGACTTTTTCTTCGTTCACATATTTTTCAACCATTTCTCTGCTGTTGGACACTCTCTCCCAAGCTTCTTCTGTCAGATCAACCTGGGCTTTATCATATACTACCTGTTCCACTTGATTTAATGTTAATGAATTTCCATCCAAAAGTACCTTCACCGGAAACTCCTCCTCCCAAAGTAATGATAGAAGCCGAAAATTAAAAAAGGTATTACGGACAGAACAACTCTGCACCGTAATACCCCCTAAATTCTAACCACTATGGGTATACGAAAACTATTGGCAATTCGGCAAGTTCATGATGATTATTATTTTAATCATTATGCCATTATTATACCACGATATCAGCGTTTTTAATAGATCGCAAATTCAGATATGATTGATTCCCATTCCCAACACTTCGTGTTCGGAGCCTTTTATCGGAGCGCCGATGGTGCCATACAAGGCAACGGCAATCCATTCTCCTTCTTCCTCTGATGGATAGGGTTTGCCCCGAACCACAGCAAAAGTTAAACCCACTGTTCTCATGATCGAACCCAATGAAGTATCTCCCCTGCCTATTCCATGCAGCGATTCTATGATCGCGTGATAGAGGGCATGGGCCTCCCGATATACCCCATGATCAATGATTCCCTGATTCTTCGCAGCGGTTTCAATGGCCGCAACCACTTTCTGGGGCTCCATGGAACCGACTCGGCCAATGATATAAAGATACCCATCCTTGCGAATTTCTTTAATAAAAGAAGTAGATTGGGCAACCTCTTCTCCCATCATGGCCAAAAATGCGGCAATTTTCCCCAGCTTTCCCTCGATGACTTCACTCCACATACCATTGCCCTCCATAGTTTACTTAATCCTATCCAACATAGACCAAGTTGTCAATGACACAATTACTCTAAAGCTTCCTTCACGGTGTTGAATACAAATTCGGCTTTTTGTATTGCTTTATCAGCATCATGATCTCATATTCTTCTGTAGGAATGAAATCCTCAGCACCATAGAAACTGAGTTCCCGCCTTTAGCAGAAGCTATACCAATTCCTGGGCTTCCCGAACAACGTCGGAATACCCTTTTTCATCCCGGAAAAAATGGAGGACCTTTTTGTTCATGTTTCATTTCAATATGGTACCATTCCATCTCTTCCTCTCGGATATTTCGATCTGGAATTCGAGTACACGTCAAGCAACATGAGAATCATTGGTTTACACTCTTTAGTTGACTGAAATGAGTGCGAACAATCTGTGTTCCTTCTTCTACCCTTTCTTCCACTCCGCATCAAGGACGACCCCTGCATCCTTCAAAAGATTAAGTGCAGGGCATCTCCTCTCAACTTCCCGCCTTAGTGCCGAGATCCTTTCTTCACTCTCCTCCGTTTTAAAAATAACATCAAACCTAATTTTTTGAAAGTGGGGAGAGACACCTTCTACTCCTGCCAATCCACGAAGATCAATAATACCCGTAGATTCAAATTCGACACCATCATAGGTAAATTCCTGTTCTTTAGCAATCAAAGCAATCATAACAGAAACGCAGCCGTTTAAAGCCGCCACCACAAATTCCATGGGATTGGGCCCCAAATCAGTTCCGCCCAACTCAGGCGGCTCATCCATGTCAAAGCTGGGAAAATCCCTTACACTTATAGAAGTATGCACTCCTCCCTTCCAAACTCCCTTTGCATTGACTCTGATCAATTGAGCTGTTGCGTTGCTCATCTTTCATCCTCTCCCTTTCTCATGAACTAAAAAACCCCCTTCGGTGAGAAGAGGGTTTTCACAAACATGTAATTATCCCTTTCTCATCTCCCAAAGCACAACGCTTTGCTGGAATTGGCACCTTCCAATACGGGGTTGCCGAGGCTTCATGGGGCCAGTCCCTCCACCTCTCTGGATAAGAAAATTCTTTCTATTCAGTTATTAAGGTTAAGATCATATTAACAGAAATTCTGACAATGTCAATCCCTTTTTACGGATTTTTTATTTTCTGATGTGTAAATCTTAAGTTCCATCCTCAAAAAATTTTCCCTGGATTTAATATTCCCTTTGGATCAAGAGCGTTTTTTATCGCAGCAAAAACGTTTAGAGTTTCACCATGCTCCATGGCCTGATATTTAGCCTTACCGATTCCTACACCATGCTCGCCGGTACACGTCCCGCCTTTGCTTAATGCATATTGGACAAGATGGGCATTTAGCCTTTCGGCACGTTCCATTTCATCAGGGTTATCCAGGTCCAGCATAAAAATCACATGATAATTTCCATCTCCCACATGACCCAGGATGGCCCCATCAAGACCAGATTGATCAATGGATAATCGAGCATTCTCAATGGAATCAGCTAACTCGGATAATGGAACACAAACATCTGTGACCATCATCTTTTTACCCGGAGATTTGTGAATAAAGGCATAGGCCAGGTTATGGCGAACATCCCATAATTGCGCCCGAGCCTTTGAATCGGTTTCAAATTTAAATTCTACACAGTGATTTTCACTGGCTAAATTTTGGGCAAACTCTACATCCTGGTTGAGTCCAGCTTCATTTCCATGAAATTCAATAAAAAGTGTAGGTCTCTCAGGATATTGGGTCTGGTTATAAAGATTCACCTGTTTAATGGAACGGGAATCTACCAATTCAATTCTAGCAACGGCAATTCCCGCCGAAATAATGGAAACCACGGTGTTCACAGCATCCTTGATACTGGGAAAAACGGCCCTGGCAGCCATAATCACTTCCGGAATGCCATATACTCTTAACGTTAATTCCGTAAACACTCCTAAGGTCCCCTCTGAACCAACAAACAATCCGGTGGTATAGTATCCGGATGAAGACTTGGCAGCCTTACTTCCGGTATGTATCACCCTTCCATCCGCCAACACCACCTCCAAATCCCTGACCTGATCTCGCATAATCCCATACCGGACAGAAGTAGTTCCACTTGCATTCGTTGCCGCCATTCCCCCGAGTGTTGCATCTGCCCCTGGATCTACAGAAAAGAACAGTCCATATTTCTTCAGTTCCTTGTTCAGCTGGGATCTTGTCACCCCCGGTTGAACACGGACAAGAAAATCCTTCGGGCTGACTTCCAACACTTGATTCATCAGTTGAAAATCTAATGTGATTCCTCCGTGATATGGAATAACCTGTCCTTCAACACTGGATCCCAATCCAAAGGGAGTGACCGGGATAACATGTTCATAAGCAAATTTCATCACCAACCTTACTTCTTCTGTACTTTTGGGAAAAACCACAACATCAGGAAGATGAGGGGTATGGTAAGATTCATCCCGACTATGCTGTTCCAATACGGTTGGATTTTGGGTAACCCTTTCTTCATCAATCAGTTTCTTCAGTTCTGTAACAAGCTCCATCACGTTCCCTCCAAACATTTCTCTTCAAACCATGATATTTCAACTTATCGATGTGCCAATCCTCAGTTCACATCACCTGTGGAACGTTGATCAATCCAGCAAAAATAGGCTTAACCCTGGGAAAAAGCTAATGATTAATACGTCAACAATCATAATGAGGATAAAAGGGATAATGGCTTGCACTAAGGGTTCCATTTTTATCCCTGCAATATTGGACCCGACAAATAGGTTGATCCCAACCGGAGGAGTAATCATTCCAATGGCCAGGTTAACGGTCATGATAATCCCAAAATGAACCAGGTCAATCCCCATTCCCTGCACAATCGGAACCAGAATAGGGGTCAAAATGATGATGGCAGCCGCGGTTTCCAAAAATGTTCCGATAATCAACAAAAGGCCATTAATTATCAGAAGAGTAACAATCTCGCTTTGGGTGACGCTCAGCATCATATTGGAGATTTCCCTCGGGATTTGTTCCCTGGTTAAGAGAAAACCGAAAATGGAAGCATTTGCAATAATAAACATAATCACTGCCGTCGTGGTAACCGATGAAGAAAATATGTCAGACAGATCTTTCCATTTGATTTCCCTATATACAAACAGACCAACGATCAACCCGTAGACAACCGCTACAACAGCCGCTTCGGTAGGGGTAAAAATTCCTCCATAAATTCCGCCTAAAATGATGACGGGCATCAACAGGGCAAGAATAGCGTCTTTCAACGTATGAAAAAACTCCCATACACTGCTTTTCTCCCCACCGCCATAACCTCGTTTATAGCTGATAATAAACGCCACAATAACCAATGAAAAAGTAACAAACACACCAGGTCCGATACCAGCCAAAAATAAATCGCTGATTGATGTACTAGCAGCAACACCATATAAAACCAATGGAACACTGGGTGGAATCATGACTCCAACCGTTCCGCCCGCGGCAGGTACGGCAGTTGCATAATTAATATCATACCCTTTCTTGACCATCACCGGAATCAACAAACTTCCAACGGCGGCAGTTGTTGCTGCAGCTGATCCGGAAATTGCGGCAAAAAACATGGCCGTGATAATGGCAACAATGGATAATCCCCCGGGAACCCGACCCACAATGGTATTGGCAAAGGCAATGAGACGTCGCGAAATCCCCCCGGTTTCCATTAACTTTCCGGCCAAAATAAAAAAGGGTACCGCCATTAAGGGGAACGAATCGGTCGCATTAAACATTTTTTGAATGATAACCAATAATGGAATTTGATCCTGGATCAAGAGAACGATACTTGCGGATAAACCCAAGGCGACAGCAATCGGCACATTCATTATGAACAGCAGTAAAAGAATGATAAATAACAGGGTGCCCAATGATTATCCCTCCCCTCTTAACTCTTGAATCACATAGTAGATCAGATTAATAGAAATCAACACACCACTTAGAGGGATAACAAAATAGACGCCGCCCATAGGCAGTTGAAGGACTGCGGAGGTTTGGGCCATCGTTCTTTCTACGAATAAATATCCCTGGTAGATCATCATTCCAAAAAAGAATAAACTTAGCAGCGCAGACAGAACCGTAACTATCTTTTGAAAATTCTTTGGGAATAGTTTAACAACTATCTCTACACCGACATGGGCCTTTTTTGACATAGCGTAAGCCGCTCCCAGAAAGGTAATCCATACCAATATATATCTGGCCAGTTCTTCAGACCAAGCCAAGGGCTGATCAAAAATGTAACGGATCAATACCTGGGCGAAGACAACGATCACCATGACAAATAATAAAAGATTGAGGATATGCTTCATAACTTCATTCATTCGTTCAACGGCTTTTCCCATGACAACTCCCCCTCTCTTTCATATGTATGGACGTTACTAAAGAATTTACTTAGGACAGCCTTTAAGTTCGTATTTTACGGAGGGACTAAAGAACGGGAATTAGCCCTCAAACTGACTCCACCTTTGAAATCCCCAGATGTTTTTGAGGGCTCCGTTTTCCGCTTCAATCGTTATTTGGTATTGATAATCTTATCAATCAAATCCTCTCCAAATTGTTTTCCATACTTTTCGTAAACAGGCTTAATCGCATCCCTAAAAGGTTTTTTGTCTACATTTTCAATAATCTGTACCCCTTTTTCTTTCAGTACATTGAGTGAATCCTGTTCCATTTTTGCTATCAGTTCTCGTTCATAATCTCCGGCTTTTTTCGCTTCTTCGCGGATGATCTGCTGGTATTCATTCGGCAAGGTATCAAATACCGCTTTGCTAAACATCATGATCGCAGGAGAATATACATGTCCGGTTAATGTCATGAACTTTTGATTGGCTTCATAAAGCTTGTATTTATCGGCAACAATAGCGGGATTTTCCTGGGCATCCACCACTCCCTGCTGAAGAGCGGTAAGTGCCTCAGTCCAGGCCATTGGAGTTGGCTTCGCCCCCAAAGCTTCAAATGCCGCCATGTGAACCGGGTTTTCCATAGTGCGAATCTTTAAATCTTTTAAATCAGCAGGTGTTTGTATCGGACGCTTGCTGTTGGTGATGTGGCGAAAACCGTTCTCGGCCCAAGCCAGACCAACAATGCCTACACTTTCCAATCCCTTTAACAATTCCTGACCTACTTCCCCATCAAGCACCTTATAAGCCTGTTCTCTGCTTTCAAATAGGAAAGGTAAATCCACGACTCCCATTTGAGGGTAAAAGTTTGAAATGGGTCCAGTAGAGGATATAGACATATCCGCTGTTCCCAAAGTTAGGGCCTCTGTCAGTTCTCTTTCTGCCCCCAATTGACTAAGCGGATAAATTTCAAATTTGACTTTTCCGTTAGTTCTATCTTCAACGGCCTTGGCAAATTGAACGAGTGCCAACTGATAAGGATGATCCTCTGTTAGAGAATGGCCTGCCTTAAATAGATAGGTCTTCCCATCGTCAGTCGGCTTCACTTCTTCCTTTGGTTTATCTCCGCCATCTGTGGTCGGGGCGGTATTGTTCGATTGATTCCCTCCGCAAGCAGACAACACCAAAACAGAAATAAGCATCACCATTGTCAAAATAAACAACCATTTCTTTCTCATTTTTATTTCCCCCTTTTTTAGAATTATAAAATAATTTAGATGCTATTGTACTAGATGCCCCTACCCCCGTCAACATTCAATATTTCTCCTGTCACTTTACGGGACAAATCAGAAGCGAGATAAAGGGCTGCATGGGCAATATCTTCCGGTTGAATGAGTGAGCCCAGCGGGATACTGCTTAAGAAAATATTTTTTTTATCAGATTCTATCTTCTGTTGATCCCCACTGATAAACTGTCCCAGCATTGGGGTTTCTGCAGGTCCTGGATTAATGGCGTTTACCCGAATTTGAAAAGGGGCCAATTCTAATGCCAAAGCTTTGGTTAACATAATGGCCGCCCCCTTAGAAGCACAATAAGCATTTAAACCAGGCCTTGCCCTTACACCGGCTATAGACGCAATGTTTACAATAGAACCCTTATTTTTCTTTTTCATGTACGGCACTGCATGCTTGACCGTCAAAAAAATAGATTTGGTATTGACGTTCATGATCTTGTCCCATTGGGATTCAGAAAGTTCCTCTATTGGAGTAAACACCTGTGGAATACCTGCACAGTTGACCAAAATGTCCAGATCACCAAAAACCGTCAAGGACCCTTTTACCATCTTCGCTACACTTAAGTCATCTGCCACATCTACTTTGACGGCGAACACCTGACTCCCGCCAATTTCTTTCGCTGTTTTTTCTGCCGCCTCCTGATTCAGGTCTGCAATAATAACTTGCCCACCCTGCTCTGCAAAAAGTTTAGCAATCGCCCGCCCCATTCCTGAACCAGCCCCTGTAACAATGGCGGTTCTCCCTTGGAGCAATCCAGATGTCATAGATTGATCACCACCGTTCTCTCTTCTGTCATCTCTTCAATCGCATATTTGGGACCTTCTTTACCCAAGCCGCTGTTCTTCACTCCGCCATAGGGCATCACATCATTCCGGTAAGTGGAAACGTCATTAATGATCACTCCGCCATACTGGAGAGTCTTGGCCGCCTTGATGGCGATGTTCAGATTCCGGGTAAAGATGCCCGCTTGAAGTCCATATTCTGACTGATTGGCCATCGAAAAAGCTTCCTCAATATCCTGATAAGGAATGATGGTGACAACCGGCGCAAACACCTCCTGACAGACCACTTTCATTTCTGGCTTCGTATTGATTAGGACCGCTGGATAAAAGAGCGCCTTCTCTCTTTTTATCGGAAGCAAGGAGCTTGCACCTTGGGAAATCGCTTCATTGACCCATTCCTCCGCACGAATAGCCTCCTTTTCGCTAATCATTGGACCTACATCTGTATCGGGATCCTCTGGATTTCCTACCTTTAACTTGATTACTTGAGACAGATATTTTTCCGTAAATTCATCCAATACATCTTGATGAACATAAATTCTTTGAACAGCAATACATGCCTGTCCAGCATTATGAAAGCTTCGCTGTGCAGTTAATTTTGCAGCAAGATCCAGGTCAGCATCTTCATGAATAATATTGGGGGAATTATTTCCTAATTCAAGGGCAACTGGCCGCATTCCGCTTCTTTCCTTAATATGTCTTCCCACTTCTCCTGATCCAGTAAAGGTATACATGGCAATCCGGTAGTCATCCAGCAACCATTCTCCAACATCGTGTCCTGAACCTGTTACAATATTGATATACCCTTTGGGAAGACCTGCTTCTTCAAGCAATCCCAATAGATGAAAAGTGGCCAACGGGGTGGTACTTGCTGGCTTTATGACAAGGGTATTGCCAGCAGCCAAAGCGGGAGCGATTTTATGGGTTCCCAATAGCAAGGGATAGTTAAACGGGGTAATAGCACCAATCACCCCTCTAGGGACCCGAATGGTAAATCCCAAGCGGTTTTCAGATCCTTCGGTAGCCTGCAAAGGAATCATTTCCCCGGAAATTCTCTTCGCCTCTTCTGCGGATAAACGAAACGTATTGATTGCACGATCCAATTCGCCCTTTGCATCTTTACGGGTTTTTCCCACCTCCTGAACAAGGGAATATTCCAAGGATTCCCGTCTGTCCTCCATCAATTCTGCCGTTTTCAGCAAAATCTTGTATCTTTGATAGGGTGTAAGGTGATCTATTTTAAATGCTTCCTCTGCAGCTGTAACGGCATCAATCACATGCTGTTTTTCCGCCTTGGCCACCAAAGCCAGGGTTTCGCCCGTAAATTTATGATGAACAGGAAAATAATCCCTTGTTTTAACCCATTTTCCTCCAATGTATAAGTCAATCTGTTTTGTTGCCATGTGTGATTTCCCCTTTCTTTTCTATTCCTTTTAGTCATAATTGAAGCAATTCTATAGATACGGAACAAAGATTTTTTCTAAAACAGGACATTAATGAAGATGATCATTTTGGTATATCCGTTGGATTATCGCTTCACCCATTTCCCTCGTCGTTGCTTCACCCCCTAAATCAGGGGTTGCAATTTTGCCAGAGATCAACACATCCTCAATCGAATCAATTATCAATTTTCCCATTTCTAGTTGATTCAGATGATCCATCATCATGCTAATACTCCATATTTGGGCGATGGGATTGGCGATTCCTTTTCCAGCAATGTCAGGGGCTGATCCATGAATCGGTTCAAACATAGACGGGTATTCCTTTTCGGGGTTGATATTTCCAGAAGGAGCTAAGCCAAGACCGCCCACAATGGCTGCCCCCAAGTCTGTTAAGATGTCGCCAAACAGATTGCTGGCCACCACAACATCAAAGGTTTCCGGTTTTGTAATGAAGTAAGCGGAAAGAGCATCAATGTGATACAAATTGGTTTCGATGTCAGGGTGCTCCTTGCTAATTTCCCTCACGATTTCATCCCAGAATGGCATGGAAAAATTAATTCCGTTAGATTTCGTAGCGGCAGTTAGCCTTCCTTTTCCTCTTCTTTCAGCCAGAGTATAGGCAAATTTCACGACCCGTTCAATCCCATGCCGGGTAAACACATTGTTTTGTACCACCAATTCATAGGGCGTTCCCTGATGAATCCTTCCTCCCATGTTGGAATATTCCCCTTCGGTATTCTCACGCACGACAACAAAATCGAGATCCTTATGCTCTTTATAGCGAAGTGGGCTTTCTAGTCCCCTAAGAAGCTTGATGGGACGGAGATTTACATACTGTTGAAAAGCCCTTCGAATAGGTAAAATTAATTCCCAAACAGAGATGTGATCAGGAACTTGGGGAGACCCGACAGCCCCCAATAAAATCACATCATAATCCTTGAGAATATCCAGGGCATTTGAAGGCATCATCCTGCCGTGCTTCAAATAATAATTACAGTTCCAATCAAATGAATCACATACGAAACGAATCCCTCCATGAATATCCTCCAAGGCTTTTATGACCTTGAGTCCCTCTTGCATCACCTCGGGGCCGATTCCATCTCCAGGTATAACGGCAACTGAAAAATGCTGCATATATTTCACCCCTTGATTTTCTTTAAGTTGTGTTCGCAAAATTTGTTGCGTCACTCAAATAATTAAGCAAATAGCGTGCCAATCTTGCGTGAATATTAAAAATCTTTCATTTACTATTAATAATAGATGTGGAACTAAACTTACATGACCCGAAGGGTCACAAATTCTCATGAAAATAATTCCATCCAGTAGTTACCTAGTTACTGTATCATCGTCATCTTCTCATAATGGAAATTGAACAGGGGAATGGTAAGTCGT